>NZ_JBHUDD010000008.1:0-76353 GCF_042677865.1 Lacimonas salitolerans
AAGCGCGCAGGCTGGGATGACACCTTCCTGCGCTCGATTCTCACAAACATAGCAATGGCTTAATGCCAAAAGCGATTGCCCTGGACCCCCCCCCGCCCGCCCCCCTTTCGGCCTGTGCATGACTGGTGCATAGGATGTGCATGGTTTGTGCGTGCCGATCTCGGCACCAAAACAGCGAAAGGACACCGCATGACCGCCACGACCGGAGCCCGCAACCTGATCACCGATGTGCCCGGCCTGTTGGTCGGCAATGCGCAGGATGCGAGGGTGAAATCCGGCGTGACGGTGCTGACCGCAGACCACCCTTTTGTGTGTGGAATCAACGTGATGGGTGGCGCCCCGGGGTCGCGCGAAACCGAATTGCTGGCCCCCGACAAGACCGTGGCGCAGGTCGATGCGCTGGTGCTCTCGGGCGGGTCCGCGCTGGGGCTGGACGCATGCTCGGGCGTGGCAAACGCGATGCGCGCACAGGGTCGCGGATTTCGCGTAGGTGTTTGGAATATCACGATAATTCCGGGCGCCATCATCTTTGACATGGGCAATGGCGGCAATAAGGACTGGCCCGAAAACCCCTTTGCCGCCATGGGCGCACAGGCCCTTGCCGCCGCCGCGCAGACCTTCGATCTGGGCACAATCGGCGCAGGCACCGGAGCGACCACAGCCACCCTGAAAGGCGGGCTGGGATCAGCCTCCATCACGCTACCTTCTAGTCATACGGTGGGCGCATTGGTTGTGGTCAACGCGCTGGGGTCCGCCACGGTCGGGGATGGTTCGCATTTCTGGGCAGCACCCTTTGAAATCGGCAATGAATTCGGGGGGTTGGGCGTGGCGTCGGACTATCCCGAAACCCATGTGCCCAAGACCAAACTGGCCGCCCACATGAACACCACGATCGGGATCGTGGCCACCGATGCCACGCTGGACAAGGGCCAGTGCACCCGTCTGGCCACCGCCGCGCAGGATGGTTACGCCCGCGCGCTGGTGCCGTCCCATACGCCGATGGACGGCGATCTGATCTTTGCGCTATCCACCGCCGACAAGCCGCTGGGCCATCCCATCGCCGACACGCTTACGCTGGGCCACGCGGCAGCCACCTGCATGGCCCGCGCCATCGCCCGCGCGGTGTTTGCCGCCAGCGCCGCCCCGGATGACACGCTGCCCACTTGGGCCGGGCGCTTTGGCTAAGGCTTTACGACAGAAGGGTTTTCACCATCTCGCTATCGCCATCGGCCAGCCCGTCGATCACATCGAAGTGGTGCTTTCCAGCGTCCACAACATGCGCGCAGCCCCAGGCATCGGCCAGCCAGCGCGCCTGATCCAGAAACGCGGGACGTTCGTCACCGCCCACCCAGGCTGTCACCGGCAACCCCGCGATCGGGCGTTGCAACACCGGGCTTTCCGCCTCGGCCGCCGCCATGTCCATGCCGAATTGCGCGTTCATCGAGGTTTGCAAAAGCGGCCGCAGATCCGCCACGGGCGAGATCGGCATGACATGCGCCAACCGCCCCGCCACCGCATCGGGCAGCACCCCGGGCACGGCCATGCGCGCCACCAGATGCCCGCCCGCCGAATGCCCGGCCAGCCGCACAGGCCCCGCCACCATCTGCGCCGCCACCGCGCAGAACCGCGCGATCTGCCCGGTGATCTGCGCGATCGTCACATCCGGGGCCAGATCATAGGACGGCATCGCAACGGCCCAGCCGTGGTGCAGCATCCCGCCCGCCAGATGCGACCAGACCGATTTGTCGAACCGCAGCCAGTAGCCGCCATGCACAAAGGCAAACAGCCCCTTGGGCGTCTCGCGCGGGACGAACAGGTCGAACCGCTGCCGCGCGCTGTCACCATAGGGGATGCCCAGCTCGGCCAGCCCCTGCTCGATCATGCCCTCGCGAAACCCGGCGGCGCGGCGCTCCCAGGCTTCGGGAAAGGTATCCGCCCCCGGGATATACGCCGCATTGGCATAGGCATCGTCCAGTTCCATCCTGCGCTCCTTGACCTGGCACTTCGTCACGGCTGTGTCTGGACAAGCCTAGCGCAGAGTGCTTTGCCTGTCCCATACCGAAATTCTACGGAGGGGACCACATGGCCAACACCAAAACAGATCTGAAATCGCTGCTCAAAGACCCCAGCCTTCTGGCGCCAAAAGCCTATGGCAACGGCACATGGATGGATGGTGACGGCGGCGCAACGTTCGACGTGTCCAACCCCGCACGCGGCGACGTGATCGCGCAGGTGGCGGACCTGAGCCGCGCGCAGGTGGCCGATGTGATCGACGCCGCATACAAAGCACAAAAGGACTGGGCCGCCTGGACCGGCAAGGAGCGCGCCGCCGTGATGCGCAAGTGGTTCGACCTGATGATGGAGAATGCCGACGATCTGGCCACGATCCTGACCGCCGAACAGGGCAAGCCCCATGCCGAGGCCAAGGGCGAAATCGCCTATGGCGCGTCCTTCATCGAGTTTTTCGGCGAAGAGGCCAAGCGCGTTTATGGCGAGACAATCCCCGGCCACCAACGTGACAAGCGCATCACCGTGATCAAGCAGCCCATCGGTGTGGCTGCCAGCATCACGCCGTGGAATTTCCCCAACGCGATGATCACCCGCAAGGCCGGGCCGGCGCTGGCGGCGGGCTGCGCCTTTGTCGGGCGTCCGGCGGCGGAAACGCCCCTGTCGGCCACGGCGATGGGCGTGCTGGCCGAACGCGCGGGCATCCCGGCGGGCGTGTTCAACATCGTCACCTCGTCGCGCAGCAGCGAGATCGGCAAGGAGTTCTGCGAGAACCCCAAGGTGCGCAAGCTGACCTTTACCGGCAGCACCGAGGTCGGGCGCATCCTGCTGAAACAGGCCGCCGACCAGGTGATGAAATGCAGCATGGAGCTGGGCGGCAACGCGCCCTTCATCGTGTTCGACGATGCCGATCTGGATGCCGCCGTCGAAGGCGCGATCCTGTGCAAGTTCCGTAACAACGGCCAGACCTGCGTATGTGCCAACCGGATCTATGTGCAGGCGGGCGTTTACGATGCCTTTGCCGAAAAGCTGGCCGCCCGCGTGACCCAGTTGAAGATGGGCGACGGGCTGGAACCCGGCAGCGAACTGGGCCCGCTGATCAACACCGACGCGATCACCAAGGTGCAGGAACACGTGGCCGATGCCGTGTCCAAGGGGGCCAAGGTGATCCTTGGCGGCGGCGAGCCGCAGCAGGGGCCGGGCAATTTCCTGCCCCCCACCATCGTCACCGGCGCGACGCAGGAGATGCTGTTCGCCACAGATGAAACCTTTGGCCCGCTGGCGCCGCTGTTCAGGTTCGACGATGTCGAGGATGTGATCGAGATGGCCAATGACACGATTTTCGGTCTGGCCAGCTATTTCTATGCCAAGGACCTGAGCCGGGTCTACAAGGTGGCCGAGGCGCTGGAATACGGCATCGTCGGCGTGAACACCGGCATCATCTCGACCGAGGTCGCGCCCTTTGGCGGGGTCAAGCAATCGGGCCTTGGCCGCGAGGGCAGCCACCACGGGATCGAGGATTACCTTGAGATGAAGTACATCTGCATGTCGGTCTGACCGGATTCAGGGGCGGGGCGCAGACCCCCGCCCCTGCTGTCCTGCGACCAGCGGTTTTCAGATTGAGCGCCTTCGGCGCGCATTTTGTCTCGGCTCCGGCCTTCGGCCTTTGCCTCGGGCGGCCTCCGGCGGGAGTTTAGGGGCAAGATGAAGCAGGACCGACAGACCCTGTCGAACGGGTGTGCCCACAACAGACATTCCGACTGCATGCATCGTGCACGCCGCTTTTCCTGCGCCCGGCGTGGCTTGCCGACAGATCGGACAGGGGCATGGCGGGCCCTTGTGCCAGACCCGATGACCAGCCGGATGATCAGGCTGATGTGTCTGACATAATGCGTGAAGCCGACAAAATCAGGTTGTCATACCGCCTTGTCCCCTGTCATCCTTGCGGCGGAAACGGAGGTGCGACATGCGCTTTACCCTCTCATGGATCGCGACCCTGTTGCTTGGGGCGGCACCGGGACTGGCCGGTGATGACATGCGCGCCGTTGGAGGGCAGTTGACCTATGCCCAGCGGGTCGCCCTGCCCGCCGGTGCCAAGGTCGAGGTTACGGCGACCGGGCTGTTTGACACGACCCTTGGCACCGCCCAGTTCAAGACCAAGGGTCGGCAGGTGCCGATCACGTTTGACATGAACGTTCCCTCGGGCGTGTCGGGCCGGATCACCGTGGTGATCCGGGCAGATGAGCGGCCCTGGTGGATTGCGCAG
This sequence comes from Lacimonas salitolerans, assembly GCF_042677865.1. Lineage (NCBI taxonomy): Bacteria > Pseudomonadati > Pseudomonadota > Alphaproteobacteria > Rhodobacterales > Paracoccaceae > Lacimonas > Lacimonas salitolerans. The sequence goes on from NZ_JBHUDD010000008.1 coordinate 4,274, forward strand.
GGGATCGCGTTTGGTGCGGGCAAGACGCCAGTCGATCTGGGCGAGATCGGGCTGGAGCCGTTCACGCCGCTGGCCTTTGCCATAAGGTACGACTGTGGTGGCACCCTGGTCGAGGCCGGCCTGGCAGAGGATATGGTGATCCTGCGCACCGACGGGCGCGATGTCGTGCTGGAACAGGTGCCTGCCGCCTCGGGGGCGCGATACGCCGCGACCGATGACAGCGGCACCGAGTTCTGGTCGCGCGGTGACAGCGCGCTGGTCATGGTCGAAGGAGTCGAGCTGCCCGAATGCCACCGTCAGGTGCCGGGACTGGCCCCCTATCGCGCGGGCGGCAACGAACCGGGCTGGTCGGTCGTGCTGACCCCGCAGACCGCCGAGATCACCGCCGATTACGGGGCGATCACCCACAGCGTCGAGCGGCCAAAGCCGACTGTTTCGAACGGTGCTTATCTGTTCGACATGCCGCAAGTCGGGGCGGAATTCCGCATAGCCGAGACACTGTGCCATGATGATGCGACCGGCATGCCCCATCCACACAGCGCGCGACTGATCCTGGACGGAGCTGAAATGTCGGGATGCGGCGGCGACCCGGCCAGCCTGCTGACCGGCGCGGATTGGCAGATCGAGGATATCGCGGGCAACGGCATCGTCGACAGCGCGCAGATCACCATCGCGTTTTCGCCTGACGGGCGGATCGCGGGAACCACCGGCTGCAACAGCTTTACCGGCGGCTATACCCTGACCGGCGAAGGGCTGAGTCTGCAACCCGCAGGCGTTACCATGATGGCCTGCCCCGAGGCGTTGATGGCGCAGGAAGGCCAGATGCTGGACGCCCTTGCGCAGGTCTGGCGCTTTGATCTGGATGACAGCGGGGCATTGCTGCTGATCGGCGGGGCAGAGGATGGCCCGCTGCTGACCGCGCGGCGCTGATACGCAAAACGCCCCGGCGGTCGTGCCGGGGCGCATCGTGACGTGCAGGATCAGGCCTGCGGGATCAGTTCACTGCCTTGGCATCCACGACTTCGGTGTCGCGCGCGGGCGTGCTGTCGCTGGAAATGGCGATCCGGCGGGGCTTCAGAGCCTCGGGGATCACGCGTTCCAGCGCGATATGCAGCATCCCGTCGGCATGGCTGGCCCCGGTCACGCGCACGTGGTCGGCCAGATGGAACCGGCGCTCAAAAGCGCGGGTGGCGATGCCGCGATGCAGGTAGGTGCGACTGTCATCCTCGTCCGCCTTGCGGGCGGTGACGATCAGCGCGTTCTCACGCACCTCGACCGCCAGGTCGTCGGCGGCAAAGCCGGCCACGGCAATCGAGATCTGATAGGCGTTGTCGCCGATCTTTTCGATGTTGTAGGGCGGATAGGTCTGCTGGCCCACGTCATTGGCAAAGGCGCGGTCCATCAGGTCGGCGATCTGGTCGAAACCGACCGTCGCACGATAGAGCGGTGCAAGATCAAAGTTGCGCATCGGGTTATCCTCCGTAAAGCGATACCAGTGTGTTGGCCTTCCCATCGGGACAGGCCGTGTGACGCCGGACCCCGTTTTCGGCGATCCGACAGTGGGAAAGATGGGCAAGGTTTCGAGGCGTTTCAAGACCTGCAAAGAGCCGAAATGATCACCCGCCGGGGCGCACGAATTTCGCACCTGTTCCGTTGAAGCCGTCACCCACCTTGATGCTGCGCGCGCCTCCGTTGGCTGTGCCGGTCAGGCTGCGGCTGGGCAGCGCACGCAACTGGCGTTTGAGATCATCAACCACCTGCGCCAGTTCCATCCCGTAGGAGCGTTTCTCGCGTCCTTCGGTCATTCCGGCAGACACCAGCGACAGGATGCGCGCGCGGTTGCCGTCTTTCATGAACACAGGCGCCCCCGAAGAGCCGTATGTCACATCGCAGTCAAAGGCCATCAGCCCGTCGCGACGGTCCAGCAGGCCACAGGCGCGCTGCCACGACGGGGCCTCGGACCGGCCCTGACCGTAGGACACGACACTGACCTGCCCTTGCCGTGCGCTGCCGGTGAAGATCGCAAAGGGCGCTGCCGTCATCGCCGGGATCGTGCGCGACAATTGCAGCAGCGCCGCATCGTGCCGGATGTTGTCGACATTGGTACCTGTGCGCGGATCGTAGCGATCATGCGCCACCGCGCGCAGCACGCCTGCGTCCGCCACCGACTGGCCGTCGCGGTAGCCTGCGCGAAAGGTGATGCCGCGCGCGTCCCGCATCTTGCCCGTCGCCCTGTCATAGACGCAATGCGCCGCCGTCAGCACCAGATCGGGCGCGATCAGCACGCCGGTGCACATGGCAGTGCCCAGATCGATGCGCCCCACGGCCTCCCATCCCAGCAGATCGCCCCGGCGCGACAGCCGGTCCAGACCCGACGCGGCAGTCTGCGCCTGCGCCGCAACCCCGGTCAGCACCAGGATGGCGCACAGGATATGGCCCAGCCGCCGGATCATGGCCGCACGAATTTGGCACCGCCGGGCGAGGCTCGCGACGGCGCGCCATCATCGGCGCGCAGGAACACCCCGTTGCCCGTCGCCATCACCGCGCGCAACTCGGCCAACGGCAACGTCAGGTCGGTGCCCAGCGCCACGGGCTTGCCGCGCATGACCGCCTTGGCCGACACCACCGATACGATCCGTACGGTGCCGTCCTGAAAACTGAAGATCGGCGCGCCGCTGGATCCGAAATCAACGTCGCACGAGGTCACAAGCACCCCGCTGTCCGTGCCGATCACGCTGCAGATTTCCTGCAGCGAAGGCGCATCAGCCCGGTCATGGGCGTAGGAGACGATGCCCACGTCGCCCGTCGGGCTGCGTCCGCTCAAGGTTGCAAAGGGTTTCACCGATGTGGTGCGGATCGGCTGATCCAGTTGCACCAGCGCCAGATCATTGCGCACCCGGTCTGTGGCCAGACGCCCGCCATAGACATAGGCGGGATGCACCACCGCGCGCTTCACACGACGATAGGCCTCGGCGCGGCCATGGCGCCAGCCGGCGCGAAACCCGATGCCCTCGGGCGGCACACGGGCGCCACTCTCCTTGTCGTACAGGCAATGCGCCGCCGTCAGCACCAAATCCTCGGCGATCAGCGCGCCGGTGCAGAACCCGTGGCCTTCGATGTCCAGACGGCCCACCGCCTCCCACCCCTTGCCCTGATCGCCGGTGTCGAGACGCAACAGCGCCGAGTCACCTGCGCCCGCCTGCGTCGCCAGCCCGAAAATCAACATGCAAAACAGGTATTGCCGGAGCATGGTACGCCTATCTGTTGGGATCGCCTTATGGGTAGGTCGCAATTGGGGCGAAAATTTGGCGCGTCACCGTAGCTTGGGGATTTCCGGGGCGCGCTTGCCCCGGGTCAGCATGGCCGGTGGCACCGGCCCGCCAGTCGCCCAGTCCAGCAATTCGACCGTATGCACGATGGGCACATCCGTGCCACCGCCGATCTGCATCATGCAGCCGATGTTGCCCGCCGCGATCACATCGGGGTTCCTGGCCTCCAGCGTTTTCACCTTGCGGTCTTTAAGTTGCGCTGAAATCTTTGGCTGCATCAGGTTGTAGGTGCCTGCACTGCCACAGCACAGGTGGCTATCGGCGGGTTCGACCACGGTGAACCCTGCGCGTTTCAGCAGATCCTTGGGAAAGGTCTTGATCTGCTGGCCGTGTTGCAGGCTGCATGCGGCGTGATAGGCCACGGTCATCGGGCTGGCCGTTCCCTCGGGCAGGTCCAGCCGCATCAGCACCTCGCTGACATCCATGGCGATCGCGCTGACCCGCGCGGCCTCCCCGGCCAGCGCCCCTTGCCGGAACATATGCCCGTAATCCTTGACCGTGGTGCCGCATCCGCTGGTGTTGATCACGATGGCGTCCAGCCCCTGCCCGTCCATCTCGGCCACCCATGCACGGATGTTTTTCGCCGCCGTGGCGTGGCTTTCATCGGTCTTGCCCATGTGATGGGTCAGCGCCCCGCAGCACCCCGCGCCATCGGCCACCACCACCTCACACCCCAGACGGGTCAGCAGGCGGATGGTGGCGTCGTTGATATCGGTGTTCAGCGCCTTTTGCGCGCAGCCCGTCATCAGCGCCACGCGCATCTTCCGCTCCGCTGCCGGAGCAAAGGTCTGCGGGTCGTCGTTGCGTGAAACCGGCGGGATCTGTTTCGGCGCCATCGACAGCATCGCGCGCAGCCGCGCATCGGGGATCAGCGGGGCAAACGGCTTGCCGATCTTGGCCAGCAGCAGCGCCACGCGAAACCGCATCGGATAGGGCAGGATACGCGCCAGCACCCATCGCAGCGTGCGGTCATGCCAGGGGCGGTCATAATGCTGCTCGATATACTCGCGCGCGTGATCGACCAGATGCATGTAATGCACGCCGCTGGGGCAGGTCGTCATGCAGGCCAGGCAGGACAGGCAGCGGTCGATATGCTGCACCGTCTTTTCATCGGGCTTGCGCCGGTTCTCCAGCATGTCCTTGATCAGGTAGATGCGCCCGCGCGGGCTGTCCAGCTCGTCGCCCAGCACCTGATAGGTCGGGCAGGTCGCGGTGCAAAAGCCGCAATGCACGCAGGCGCGCAGGATCTCGTTGGAGCGTGCAGTGCCCGGATCGCGCAACTGCTCTTCGGTGAAATGCGTCTGCATCAGCCCATCATCCCCGGATTCAGAATACCGCGCGGATCGAACCTTGCCCGCAACCCTGCCGACAGCGCCGCCACAGGGGCCGGTTCGGGCTGGAACACCGACACCGCGTCGCGCAACCCGGCATCGCCCTTGATCAGCGTCACATGCCCGCCGGTCCGCGCCACCTTGGCGCGCAGCGCGTCATGGGTGGCCTGCGCCTCGCCCGCCGCCTGCCCGATCCACAGCAGCCCGCCGCCCCAGTCCATCTGCACCGTCAGCCCCTCCAGCCCCTCCAGAAACCCCGGTGCTTCGCTGGCCTTCAGCGACACGCGCCAGACCGCAGCGCAATCGCGCAACGCGACCACATCGCGTATGTCCCGCCACAGATCGCCCGAGGCCGCGTCGCCCATAACCTCGGCCTCGCCAAAACGCGAAAGCACGCCCTGCAACCGCTCGGCCCGATAGGCAACCGAGGCCGCCATCCCTTCGATCCGCAGCACAGTCCGCCCCTCCAGATGCGCCGCCCCCGACACTTCGAACGGCGACCCCAGCGCCGCCCCCATCGCCGCCACAGTGCCGCCCGCATCCAGATCGCACAGGACCAGCGTCGCCTGCGTCTCGGGCACCGGCAGCACCTTGAAGCTCACCTCGCTCAGGACGCCCAGCGTGCCCCAAGACCCCGCCATCAGCTTGACCAGATCATAGCCGGTGACGTTCTTCATCACCCGGCCACCGTTCTTCAGAACCCGCCCCGTGCCATCGACAAACCGCACGCCCAGCAGTGCATCGCGGCAGGCACCCACATGGCTCACACGGCGCGGCCCGCTGACATTGCCCGCCACAACGCCGCCAATCGTGGGCACCCCTTCGGTGCCCAGCAGCGTGCGGTGATCCATCGGCTCGAACGCCAGCCGCTGCCCCTCGGCGGTCAGCGCCGCCTCGATCTCGGCCATCGGCGTGCCGGCCTGCGCCACCAGTGTCAACGCGCCGGGCTCATAGGCCACGATCCCCGCCAGCCCCGCCAGCGACAGCCGCTCGCCCGCCCCCGGGTTGCCGACGGGCCGCGTGCCGCCGCCGATGATCCGCAACGGCCCGGTCGCCCCGGCCACGATCGCGGCCAGGTCGGCCTCTGTCTTGGGTGTCATCATCTTCATCTTGCCAGGTAAACTCTCGGGGGGTGAATTGGCCGCAAGGCCAAGAGGGGGGCAGACAGCCCCCCTTTCTTGCGCACGGGTCACGCCGCACGCCGCCCTTCTGACGCCGCCAGCGGAAACACCTTGGCCGGGTTCAGCAGCCAGCCCGGATCGAACACATCCTTCACCGCCATCTGGATATCCAGATCGTCGGGCGCGAACTGATCCACCATCAGGTCGCGTTTCTCGATGCCCACTCCGTGCTCGCCGGTCAGGCAGCCGCCGACCTCGACGCACAGGCGCAGGATGTCCGCGCCCATCGCCTCGCATTTCTCCAGCTCACCCGGAGTATTGGCGTTGTACAGGATCAACGGGTGCATGTTGCCATCACCGGCGTGGAACACATTGCCCACGTCCAATCCATACTGCGCCGACAGCTCGCCGATCCGGCGCAGCACATAGGGCAGTTGGCTGACCGGAATGGTCCCGTCCAGACACATGTAATCGTTGATCTGCCCCATCGCGCCAAAGGCCGATTTGCGGCCCAGCCAGATGCGCTTGGCCTGATCCTCATCCGCCGCCTCGCGCAGCTCGACCGGGTTGTGCCGCCGCGCGATGTCGGTGATCAGCGCCAGTTGCGCGTCGATTTCCGCGTCAGAGCCTTCGACCTCGACGATCAGCAGCGCCTCGCAATCTGGATATCCCGCCTTGGCAAAGGCCTCGGTGGCGCGGATGCAGGGGCGGTCCATGAATTCGATCGCCACCGGCAGCACGCCCGCCTTGATGATGTCGGACACGACCTGCCCGGCCACCTCGTTGCTGTCATAGCCCATCAGCACGGGCCGCGCGCCTTCGGGCTTTGGCAGGATGCGCAGCGTCGCTTCGGTCACGACGCCCAACTGCCCCTCCGAGCCGCAGACCAGTCCCAGCAGGTCATACCCGCCTGCGTCCATATGCGCGCCGCCCAGTTCGATCACGGTGCCGTCCATCATCACCATGGTCACGCCCAGCAGGTTGTTGGTGGTCACGCCGTACTTCAGGCAATGCGCCCCGCCCGAGTTCATCGCGATATTGCCCGCGATCGCACAGGCCAGTTGCGACGACGGATCGGGCGCGTAAAAGAACCCGTCCGCCTCGACCGCGCCGGTCACGCTCAGGTTGGTGCGCCCTGCCTGCACCCGGATGGTGCGATTGGCATAGTCGGTGTCCAGCACCGCGTTCATCCGCGCCACACCCAGGATCACGCAATCGGCAGTCGGCAGCGCCCCCCCGGCCAGCGATGTGCCCGCCCCGCGCGGCACCACGGGCACGCCCATCTCGTGGCAGATGCGCAACACCTCGGCGACCTCGTCGGTGCTGGATGGCAGAACCGCGCACAGCGGCTGGCAGCGATAGGCGGTCAGCGCATCGCATTCATAAGCGCGCGTTTCGACGGTTTCATGGATCACCGCCTCGGCGGGCAGGACGCGCAACAAGCGTTTCACCAGCGCCGGTTTCAGACCAAGTATCGCGTCGTTCGGGGCTGGCATTTCCATGGCTGTCTCCTCCAACCGGGCAATTGGTCAGATTTCTAGACCAATTGCGGGATTCGCACAAGCCACCCGCATGCGACCTTGCGCCAGCCCCCGCAAATCGGCAGGACATATGTGACCACGGATCAAAAGGGGCGACCGCGACCGATGAGCGACATGCTCGACCTTCTTGGCCTGTTCGCCGTACTGGACATGATCGCGGTCGCCGCGCTCATCACGGGCTGGCTGGCCATCGGCTGGATCATCGAACATCCGCCTGCAAGCCGCCCCTCGGTGTCCCGGCTGATGGCGCGCTATCGCCGCGACTGGATGCATGTGATGATCACCCGCCAGCCGCGCATCTTCGATGCGCAGGCGCTTGGCACGCTGCGGCAGGGCACCTCGTTCTTTGCCTCGGCCACGATGATCGCCACCGGCGGCGCGCTGGCCCTGATCGGCAATGCCGAGCAGTTGCAGGGGTTGGCGCAGGATCTGACCCTCGATACCGACCCGCGCATCGTGTGGGAGGTCAAGCTGCTGCTGACGATCTTTTTTCTGGCCAATGCCTTTCTGAAATTCGTCTGGTCGCACCGGCTGTTCGGCTACTGCCTCGTGCTGATGGCATCGGTCCCGAATGACCCCGAGGATCCGCAGGCGATCCCGCGCGCCGATCAGGCGGCCGAGATCAACATCACTGCCGTGCGCGGCTTCAACCGCGGGCTGCGCGCGATCTATTTCGCGCTTGGCTCGACCGCCTGGATGCTGGGCGCGGTGCCGCTGCTGCTGGCCACGGCGGTCACCCTTGGCGTGCTGTGGCGGCGCGAGTTCGCATCGCAATCGCGCGCGGTGCTGCTGCGCGACACGTTCCCGACCGACACACCAACGTGATGGTGCATTAACGTGATGGTGCATTCCGGCCCCGACTTGGTAAGCAGGTGCATGATCCGATTCCTTTTACCCTTGGTCCTTGCCCTTGCCGCCCCATCGGCGCAGGCAGATCCCCCCGTGATAGAACAGGCCGAGGCCAGCCGCAGCGGCATGGGCTGGCGGTTCGATGTCACCCTGCGCCACCCTGATACCGGCTGGGATCACTATGCCGACGCGTGGGAGGTTCTGACCCCCGACGGCACCCGCCTTGGCATCCGCAAGCTGATGCACCCGCATGAGACGGAACAACCGTTCACCCGGTCCCTGTCGAGCGTGATGGTGCCCGATGGTCTGCGCAAGGTGGTGATCCGTGCGCGCTGTTCGGTCGATGGCTGGTCGGATCAGACGGTTACCCTGTCGCTCAGCCCCGGGGGCTGATCACCTCTTCTTGTTCCTGGCCACATAGGTCTGCCAAAGCCAGATCAGCAGCAACGCGCCCAACACGGCCCCGATCAGCCCGCCGAAGATGCCAAGGATCGCCAGCGCGAACTGCAGCACAATCCCGCCCACCAGCGCCCCCGCGATGCCGATGGCAACGGTGGTCAGGATGTCCACCTCGATCCGCATCAGCCGCGTGGCCAGAAATCCCGCCGCCGCGCCGATGATGACCAGAAAAACAACGCTCATGCTCGCACTCCCTATCTGCGCCAATGGGTCGGCACGATGATCAGCGCCCCGATCGACGACAGGATCGCATCCACACCTGCACTGCCGAATTTCAGCCCGAACATGATCCGCACGAAATAGAACAGGAACGCACCGCCCACACAGATGATGATGGATTGCAGGTAACCGTTGTGTGTAAACCCGGTCTTTTCGGCCAGATACCCCACGATGCCTGCGATCACCACCGTGCCCATCAGCGTCGGAAACATCGCCTCACTCTCCCAGTCTGGTGCCCTCAGGCACGGCCATTCCGCGCAGGGCTTCGCCCGCATCCTGCGCCGACCGGCCCGCCCGCTGCAGCCGCGTGATCTGCACCGCGCCGTCCCCGCAGGCGATGCGCAGCGCGTCATCCAGCGCCACGCCCGCGTCACCCTGACCGGGCACCAGCCGGCTGGCAAGGCATTTTACCCGCTCTCCGGCGATCAGCGTCCAGGCCCCGGGAAAGGGCGACAGCCCGCGGATCTGCCGGTCAACCTGATGGGCCGGCAAACCCCAGTCGATCACCGCCTCGGCCTTGTCGATCTTGGCGGCATAGGTCACGCCTTCCTCGGGCTGCGCCTCCGGCACCAGCCCGTCGAGCCGCGCCAGCGCGTCAACGATCAGCCGCGCACCCATCACGCTCAACCGGTCATGCAACGCGCCCGTCGTCTCCTCGGCCCCGATCGCCGTGGCCTCGCGCAGCAGCACCGGCCCGGTGTCCAGCCCCGCCTCCATCTGCATGATGCAGATGCCGGTTTCCGCATCCCCCGCCAGGATCGCGCGATGGATCGGCGCCGCCCCGCGCCAGCGCGGCAGCAACGAGGCATGGATATTCAGACACCCCCGCGAGGGCGCGTCAAGCACCGCCTGCGGCAGGATCAGGCCATAGGCCACCACCACCGCCACCTCGGCATCCCATGCGGCAAACTCCGCCTGCGCCTCCGCCCCTTTCAGGCTGACGGGATCGCGCACTTCAAGACCCAGCTCCAGCGCACGAGCATGCACCGGCGTGGGCCGGTCCTTCTTGCCCCGCCCCGCAGGGCGCGGCGGCTGGCAATAGACCGCCGCCACCTCGTGCCCCGCCTGCACCAGCGCATCCAGCACCGGCACCGAAAAAGCGGGCGTCCCCATGAAGATCACGCGCATCGGTGTTTCCTCTCTCCGCAAATATCCCGGGGAGCGCGAGGGGCTGGCCCCTCGCTCCCGCAGGACGCCACAGGTGCGCCGCGCGCGGTCATCGCCCCCCCTTGCGGGCCTTGCGCAGCAGCATGTCACGTTTCATCTTGCTCAGCCGGTCGAAATACATCCGGCCGTCCAGATGATCGATCTGATGCTGCACCGAAGTCGCCCACAGGCCCACGAAATCGCGCTCTTCCACCGCACCATCAGCGTTCAGAAACCGCACCGTCACGGCGCGCGGGCGGCTGATGCGGGCATGCACACCCGGCAGGTTTGGGCTGGCCTCGTCATGGTCGCGCAGCTGCACGCTGGCGTGCAGGATCTCGGGGTTGGCCATGCGCACCACCTGCCCGCGCGCCTCGCTGGCATCCACAACCGCCAGCCGCAGCATCACACCGATCTGCGGCGCGGCCAGACCAACGCCGGGCATCGCCTCCATCGTGTCGATCATGTCGGTCCAGATCGCGCGTATCTCATCTGTGATCCCGGCAACCTCGGCGACTGGGGTGCGCAGCCGCTTGTCCGGCCAGGGGATGCAGGGCCGTACCGTCACGCCAGATACTCCGCCTCCAGCGCGGCGCGGGTCTGCGCATCCAGCCGGTCAAAGGTCACGCGCCCGTCCAGATGGTCGAATTCGTGCTGGGCGCAGCGCGCCTCGAACCCGTCGAACCGCTGCTCCTGCACCGTGCCAGTCAGGTCGGTCCAGCGCAGCACGATCCACTCGGGCCGCGAGACCGCAGCCAGCACGCCGGGGATCGACAGGCACCCCTCGTCGCCCGTGGAAGCCTGATCCGACGCTTCGATGATCTGCGGGTTGATGCAGACCACCGGCGTCATGTCGCCGTCTTTCCAGCCGCAATCCATCACGAACAGCCGCTTCATCACCCCCACCTGCGGCGCGGCCAGCCCCCGGCCAAGCGCATCATACATGGTCTCGAACATATCCGTGACCAGTTGTTCGACATCTTCACCCGATGCCACCGGATCGCAGGTCTGCGACAGCCGCGGATCGGGCCAGCGCAGGATCTCCAGCAGGCTCATGCCCGCGCCTTTTCACGCTTGAGCTTGACCATCTTGCGGGTGATCATCTGCCGTCGCAGCGGCTTGAGGTAATCGATGAACAGCTTGCCATCCAGATGGTCGATCTCGTGCTGTACGCAGGTCGCCCAGAGGCCCGCGAAATCCTCTTGCTGTTCGGTGCCATTGCGGTCGATCCAGCGCACAGTCACCTCGGCGGGGCGGGTCACCTCGGCATACTGGTCGGGGATCGACAGGCAGCCTTCTTCGTAAACATTGGTGTCATCCGAACTGGCGATCACTTCGGGGTTGAACATGATCAGCGGGCGGGGGGCCTCGGTCTCGTCCTTGACGCAATCCAGCACGATCAGACGCTCGGTCACGCCGACCTGTGGCGCGGCGAGGCCGATGCCCGGCGCGTCATACATGGTTTCCAGCATGTCATCGGCCAGCACGCGCAGCCCGTCCGACAGGTCGGTCACGGGCGCGCACAGCTTTTTCAACCGCGGGTCGGGGTGGATCAGGATCGGCCTTTTCATGGCAGCGGATTTAGGCCAAGACCCATGGGCGTGCAATGGGCCATTGTTTCACGGCTTTCCGCAGCATGCGGCACGAACCCAGCAAACTTTCCCGAATTTTCATGAAAATTCGGAAAATTTTCCTATATTGGAAAATTACTTCAGAACATACCTCCAATTCCTGCAAATTAATCAGAATAATTCCCCGAAGCTGCAGCCGCCCTACCCGTCCAGCGCGCCTGTGGCTACTCTAGCCCCAATCGCGTACCAGGAGACAGGCATGAATTTCGACCAGCGAATTGACCGCATCGGCACACATTCGGTGAAATGGGACATGATGGAGCAGATCTATGGCGTGCCCGCCGATGAGGGCATCCCCATGTGGGTGGCCGACATGGATTTCGCTGCCCCCGATTGCATCCAGAACGCGGTGCAGAAGATGCGCGATCATGGCGTCTATGGTTACTACGGCGACGACGCGGCCTATCGCGCGGCGATCTGCTGGTGGATGGACACGCGCCACGGTTGGACGGTCGATCCGGCGGCGATCTTTACCACCCACGGTCTGGTCAACGGCACGGCGATGTGCGTGGACACCTTCACGCAGCCCGGCGATGGCGTGGTGCTTACCACACCAGTCTACCACGCATTTGCCAAGGTCATCAAAGCCAACAACCGCCGGGTGATCGAATGCGACCTGACCAACACTGACGGTCTCTATGAGATGGATTTCGACGCCTGGGATGCGCAGATGGACGGCTCGGCGCGGATGTTCATCCTGTGCTCGCCGCACAACCCCGGCGGCCGCGTCTGGACCAGGGCGGAACTGGAGGGCGTGGCCGATTTCTGCCGCCGTCACGACCTGATCCTTGTGTCAGACGAGATCCATCACGATCTGGTCTATCCCGGCCAGAGCCATACGCCGATGGCCCTGATCGACGGCGTCGCCGACCGGCTGGTGATGATGACCGCCACCACCAAGACCTTCAACATTGCGGGCAGCCATGCGGGCAACGTTATCATCCCCGATCCGGTCCTGCGCCAGAAATTCGCCGACCGCATGATGGGGCTGGGCCTGTCGCCCAACTCGTTCGGGCTGTTCATGGCCGAGGCCGCGTATTCCCCCGAAGGTGCTGCATGGGTCGATGCGCTGATGGACTATCTGGATGGCAACCGGAAACTCTGGGATGCGGGCGTGAACGCCATACCGGGGCTGACATCCATGCCGCTTGAGGCAACGTATCTGGCCTGGGTCGATTTCTCGGGCACCGGCATGTCGCGCGAGGAGTTTACCGCCCGCGTCGAGAAACAGGCGCGCATCGCCGTCAACCACGGCACGACATTCGGTTCGGGTGGCAAGAATTTCCTGCGCTTCAACCTCGCAACGCCCCGCGCGCTGGTGGTCGAGGCGGTGGAACGGTTGCAGGCGGCATTCTCCGATCTGCAATAACCCGATCACACACTCGTTTATGGGGCCCCGGACACCGATCCGGGGCCACCCCGCCCCCGGTCAGGGCCGCAGATACGCGTAGCCATCGTATTGAAGCTCCATCAGCCGCACCGCACCCGACGGCACCTCGACCGCCTCTGACACCAGCGGCACATCGGTCTGCATCTTCTGCTGCATCGCCTGCACCGTGTTCAGGCAGACCGAGAAGGTGATGTTGTCCATTTCCAGCGACATGATCGAAATGCGGTCTTTCACCGGCGAGGTGTCCTGACGCAGCATATGCACGCCGGGACCATAGGTGACGATCTCGATCACCACCTCCTGTCCCAACCCCTCGTAGTGCTTGGCGATGTTTGCGGCGTTGTTCAGCGCCATGTTCATGGTCTGGACGTTGTCCTCGTCCACATGGATCGCCACCTTCGCGGATGGTTCTGCAAAGGCCAGGGTTGCCGACAGGCTCAGAACGGCGGCAAGCGCCGTGGCGCGGGTCTTGAATGTCATGTTGGTATCCTCCCTTGACCGCGCGATGAAACCCATCATCGCATGCGAATGCAAGAATGTTCAGCGCCTCTGCGCGAAGAACGCTTTCAGCAGCGCCTCGGCCTCGGCCCCTGAGATGCCGTCATAGACCTCGGGGGCATGATGGCATTGCGGATGCGAAAACACCCGCGCGCCATGGGTCACGCCACCCGATTTGGGATCGCCCGCGCCAAAATACAGCCGCCCGATCCGGGCAAATGAAATCGCCGCCGCGCACATCGGGCAAGGCTCCAGCGTGACATACAGATCATGGCCCGGCAGCCGTTCCTGACCCAGCGCGGCACAGGCGGCGCGGATCGCCAGAACCTCGGCATGGGCGGTGGGGTCGTGCAATTCGCGTGTGCGGTTGCCCGCCTGTGCCACCACGCGGCCATCCGGGGCCACGACGACCGCGCCCACCGGCACCTCGCCGCGATCCCCGGCGGCGCGCGCCTGATCCAGCGCCGCCTGCATATGGCTGACAAACTCCATCCCGTGCAGATGCCCTGCAATCCACGCTTTCGCAAGTCCGCGGATTGCGGCATATACCGGCCATGACAGACACACCCAAACAGGGCGATCGCATCGCCAAGGTCATTGCCCGCGCGGGCGTCGCCAGCCGCCGCGAGGCCGAGCGCCTGATCGAGGTCGGCCGCGTCAGCGTGAATGGCAAGACCATCGACAGCCCGGCGCTGAATGTCACGCCACGCGACCGCGTCGTTGTGGACGGCAAACCGCTGGCCGCCCCCGAGCCGCCGCGCGTCTGGCTGTATCACAAGCCCACCGGGCTGGTCAGCACCAACAGCGACGAACAGGGGCGCGAGACCATTTTCGATGCCCTGCCCCCCGAATTGCCACGGGTGATGAGCGTGGGGCGGCTTGACCTGAATTCGGAAGGGTTGCTGTTGCTGACCAACGATGGCGGGGTCAAGCGCAAGCTGGAACTGCCCAGCACCGGCTGGCTGCGCCGCTACCGGGTCCGCGTCAACGGCCGGGTGGACGAGGCGATGCTGGAGCCACTGCGAAAGGGCATCGTGGCCGATGGCGAGCGGTTTCAGCCGATGGAGGTCACGCTGGACCGCCAGCAAGGCGCAAACGCCTGGCTGACCATCGGTATCCGCGAGGGCAAGAACCGCGAAATCCGCCGCGCAATGGAAGAGGTCGGGCTGAACGTCAACCGCCTGATTCGCGTCTCATACGGGCCGTTTCAGTTGGGCAACCTGGCGCGCGGCGCGGTCGAAGAGGTCCGGCGCAAGATCCTGCGCGATCAGCTTGGCCTGACCTCTGCCGAGATGGGCGATGATCCGGCGGAAAAACCCGCAGGCAAGACCGTGCGCCGCCCTGCGCGCGGCCCGGCCAAGCCGACGCAAGGCGCTGTGCGGGCCGGTGGGCCCGGCCCCGCGGGCAAAGGTGCGGGCGGCAAGACCCCCGGCCCTCGCAATGCCGGTGCCGGCGCGCCGCCGCGCGGCAAAACCGGCGGCCCTGCAGACAAGCGCCCTGGCACAGGGCCGCGCGGCAAATCTCCGGGCGGCGGCGCAGGGACTGTCGCCAAAGACCCCCGCCCAGCCCCCAAGGGCGGCAAAACCCGCCGGTAATGGTCCCGCTGCCATCTTCCCCCTAGCAAGCAGGCCGTCGATCCCCTAGCTTTTGCATGAGCTTTTTCCAAGGGGGGCGCATGTCGGGGACCGGATTGCAGAAACTGTCCTATGTTCTGCTTGTCACATTGATGCTCTATGTCGCCCTCGCAGGGGGAGGTTAGGCATGGCACAGCGGTACGGCGGCAAGTACAGCCCCGGTGGCGAGAACGGCAACGATCCGGCCACCCCCGGCCCTTATCACGGGGCCAAGGCCAGCCGTGCGGGCGCGCGGGTCAATCTGCTGTTCGTGTTCCCGCTGCCGCTGATCTGGCAGGCTTTCACCTCTGATCCCGTGCAGATGGCGCAGTATCTGGTGGCGCTGGGGCTGCTGATGCTCGCCGCATGGATGACCCGCGAGGGCGTTCTGGCGCACGAGGCATATGACGCCCGCAAGGTCGCCCGCCGCCCCGGTGTGCCGCGCAAGATCTTCGGCTCGGTCCTGACCGGGCTTGGCCTGGGCGTGGCGGGGTTTGCGGGCTTCGGCCCGCTTGAGGCGGCGATCTTCACCGTTCTGGGCACCGTGCTGCACAGCCTGTCCTTCGGGCTTGATCCGCTGGCGGACAAGGGGATGGAGGGCATCGACCAGTTCCAGACCGAGCGTGTGGCCCGCGCCGTGGACGAGGCCGAGGCATACCTGGCCGCCATGACCGACGCCATCCGGCGCGCGGGCGATCGCGGCGTGCTGGACCGGCTGACCCGGTTTCAGGCCGTCGTGCGCGAGATGCTGCGCACGGTCGAGGATGATCCGCGCGACCTGACCGCCGCGCGCAGGTTCATGGGCGTCTACCTGATGGGGGCACGCGATGCCTCGGTCAAGTTTGCGGACATCTATGTGCGCAACAAGAGCGCAAAGGCGAAATCCGATTACCTGATGCTGCTGACCGACCTGGAGGAACAGTTCAACGCCAAGACGCGGCGTCTGCTGCTGGACGATCACAGCGACCTGACCATTGAAATCGACGTGCTGCGCGACCGTTTGCAGCGCGAAGGCGTGCGGACCGAGTAACCGCGAATTTTACCGTAAGGGGAAAACCGACCATGTCGACAGAAACGCAGAAAAAGGCGCAGGACGCGCTGCCGCTGGTGGAAGAAGTGAACGCAGTTGTCCTGCCCGAACCGGGCCGCGCCGACGAGGTCGTGTCGCTGGAGCAGGCCGATCCGCAGGTCGGCAGCGAAATCCGCCGCCGCATGGACGAGATCGACATGGCCGACACCAACTCGATCGTCTCTTTCGGCTCGGCCGCGCAGGCGGAACTGCAGGAAATCAGCCAGTCCATGCTGCAGGGCGTGCGCAACAAGGATGTGGGACCCGCAGGCGACAGTCTGCGCGGGATCGTCACCACGATCCGGGGTTTTTCCGTCTCGGAACTGGATGTGCGCCGCGAGCGCAGCTGGTGGGAAAAGCTGCTGGGCCGCGCCGCCCCCTTTGCCAAGTTCACCGCCAAGTTCGAAGAGGTGCAGGGCCAGATCGACCGGATCACCGACGAGTTGCTGCGCCACGAGCATGTGCTGCTGAAAGACATCAAGTCGCTGGACATGCTGTATGAAAAGACGCTGGCGTTCTATGACGAGCTGGCGCTGTACATCTCGGCCGGCGAGGCCAAGCTGGCCGAACTGGACGGCACCACCATTCCCGCCAAGGAGGCCGAGGTTCAGGCCGCGCCGGAAAACGACCAGGTGATGAAGGCGCAGGAGCTGCGCGACCTGCGCGCCGCGCGCGACGATCTGGAGCGCCGGGTGCATGACCTCAAACTCACGCGGCAGGTGACGATGCAGTCGCTGCCCTCGATCCGGCTGGTGCAGGAGAACGACAAGTCGCTGGTGACCAAGATCAACAGCACGCTGGTCAACACCGTGCCCCTGTGGGAGACCCAGCTTGCACAGGCCGTCACGATCCAGCGCAGCGCCGAGGCCGCATCGGCGGTACGCGACGCCAACGACCTGACCAACGAGTTGCTGACCGCCAATGCCCAGAACCTGCGCGACAGCAACCGCATGATCCGTCAGGAGATGGAGCGCGGGGTGTTCGACATCGAAGCCGTCAAGCAGGCCAACGCCGACCTTATCGGCACAATCCAGGAATCGCTTCAGATCGCCGACGAGGGCAAGGCCCGCCGCGCCCAGGCCGAGGAAGAGCTGAAAAAGATGGAGGCGGAATTGCGCGACACCCTGTCCAGCGCAAAGGCGCGCAAGGATGGTGTGGGCGACAATGCCGGCACCGCCGTGCCGCAGGCCTGATACCTCATGCGGCGGACGGCTTCCATCTTCGCGCTGACAGGGGCCATGGCCCTTGTCGGCTGCACCGATGCAACGATGGCGCCGCCAACCTCGGCGCGCCCCGAACTGCGCCCGACGCCCGCCGCGATCACCGCACCCGTGCCGCCGCGCGCCGAGCCGTCCTCCGCCAGCGCCGCGCTCAGCACCTATTATGCGCGCGCGCAGGCCGATCTGCAGGCACGGGGCCTGCTGCGCACCGATGGCGGCAGGGTCGACACGCCCTTTGACGCCGAAACGCTGATCCGCAACTTCGAGACGCTGGCGTTTTATGACGAATACGAACGCGGTCGGGGTCTGACCCCGGCCCGCAACGTGTCGGGCAACCTGCGCCGCTGGGAAGATCCGGTGCGCATGACAATCGAGTTCGGTGCCAGCGTGCCGCCCGAACAGCGCACCGCCGACCGCGCGGTGATCAATGGCTACGCCGACCGGCTGGCGCGGGTCACCGGCCACCCGATCTCGACCGGGGCCGACGGCAACTTCTACGTGATGGTGCTGGGCGAGGACGACCGCGTCGCCGCCCTGCCCCGGATACAGTCCATCGTGCCCAACATGAACCCGGCGACGCTGCGGATCATCCGTGACATCCCGCGCTCGATCCATTGTCTGGTGATCGCGTTTTCCGACGTCGAGAACGATTTCGTCTATCGCAAGGCCATCGCCATCATGCGTGCCGAGCATCCCCCCCTGCTGCGCCGCTCCTGCGTGCACGAGGAACTGGCCCAGGGGCTGGGGCTGGCCAATGACAGCCCGCGCGCGCGCCCGTCGATCTTCAACGATGACGACGAATTCGCGCTGCTGACCACCCATGACGAAATGCTGCTGCAAATGCTCTATGACCCGCGCCTGACGCCCGGCATGACGCTGGATCAGGCACGCCCGATCTTTACCAGGATTGCACGCGAGCTGGCCGGCGGATCATCGTAGAAAACCAGCCCGACAGTGCGGGCGAAGGGAAAGGATTAACCAATGTCAATTTTCGATTTCCTCAGCGGTCAGTTCATTGACGTCATCCACTGGACCGACGACACCCGCGACACCATGGTCTGGCGGTTCGAGCGTCATGGCCACGAGATCAAGTATGGTGCCAAGCTGACCGTGCGCGAAGGCCAGTCGGCGGTGTTCATCCACGAGGGGCAGCTGGCCGACGTGTTCACCCCGGGCCTTTATATGCTTGAAACCAACAACATGCCGGTCATGACCAGCCTTCAGCACTGGGATCACGGGTTCAAGTCACCGTTCAAGTCGGAAATCTATTTCGTCAACACAACGCGGTTCACCGATCTGAAATGGGGCACCAAGAATCCGATCATGTGCCGCGATCCCGAATTCGGCCCGGTGCGGTTGCGCGCCTTCGGCACCTATGCGGTACGGGTGACGGATGCCGCGCGGTTCCTGACCGAGATCGTGGGCACCGACGGCGAGTTCACCATGGATGAAATCAGCTATCAGATCCGCAACATCATCGTGCACGAGTTTTCACGCACAATAGCGGGCAGCGGGATTCCCGTTCTGGACATGGCCGCCAACACCCGCGAACTGGGCAAGCTGGTCGCAACCGAGATCACCGCCAAGGTGGCCGAATACGGCCTGTCCATCCCCGAATTCTACATCGAGAACATCAGCCTGCCGCCTTCGGTCGAGCAGGCTCTGGACAAGCGCACCAGCATGGGTCTTGTGGGCGATCTGAACAAGTTCACGCAGTATTCCGCAGCCGAAGCCATGGCCAATGGCGGCGAGGCCGGGGCCGGCATGGGCGCGGGGCTTGGCATGGGCATGGGCATGGCGATGGCCAACCAGATGGCGCAGACCGGGCCTTGGGGCGCCGCCCCTGCCGCCGCCAGACCCGCAGCACAGCCCGCGCCACCGCCGCCGCCCGTCGAACACGTCTGGCACATCGCCGTCGGCGGCGAAACCAGGGGTCCGTTTTCCAAGGCCGACATGGGCAAAATGGCCAGCACCGGCGAGATGACCCGCGAAACCTTTGTGTGGACCCCCGGTCAGGACGGCTGGATGCGGGCCGAGGATGTGCAGGAACTGGCGCAGCTTTTCACCATCCTGCCGCCGCCGCCCCCGCCGGGTGCATGATGCGGGCCACCCGGCGACGCGGGACGATCTTGCTGCACTGGCTGGTCACGCTGGCGCTGATCCTGATGATGTCGGATGGCGCACGGTTCGCATGGCTCTTGTGGGGGTTCGTGCTGGCCTGTCTTGGCTTTGCGGCGGTCGGGCTGGTGTTCGGCCTGATGACGCGGCCCGGTCCGAAACTGACCGGGATCATCCGGGCGGCGCACCCGTGGCTGCACCGCGCGATGTACTGGCTGATGGCGGGCACCGCACTTGTGGTTGCAGCGGACGCTTTGGGCTATGCCACACCGGGCGTCACCGGCGCGCTGGCGCAGATGGTGCTCTTTTCCGCAGCCTCGCTTCATGCCATCTATCACCTGTGGCGCCACACTGCCCTGCGCGACAACGCCTTGCGCATCATAACCCCGCGCGCCCTGCACCGATACCTTTAGGCCCATGACCGACACCTCCACCCCCCCGTCCGTGTTCGAAGACCACCGCTTTCCCTGCGATCAATGCGGGTCGGACCTGCGGTTCAACCCCGACGCCGGGCAGCTGATCTGCGATCACTGCGGCCATACCGAAACCGTGGCCGACCCCGGCCCGTGGCAGGGTGGCATCCGCGAGCTGGATTTCGACACGGCCATCCGCAACCTGCTGCCCGCACAGGAGATCGAGGAAACCCGCGTCACCACCTGCCCAAGTTGCGCAGCACAGGTCGAATTCACCGGGGCCACCCACGCCAGGGAATGCCCGTTCTGCGCCACGCCCGTGGTGGCCGACACCGGCACCCATCGCCATATCAAGCCGCGCGGCGTTCTGCCCTTTGCGCTGGACGAGCGCGCCGCCCGACAGGCGATGACCGACTGGCTGGGCCGTCTGTGGTTCGCGCCCAATGGCTTGCAGGACTATGCCCGCAAGGGCCGCAAGATGGATGGCATCTATGTTCCCTACTGGACCTATGATGCCCAGACCCGCAGCGTCTATCGCGGCGAGCGTGGCACGGTTTATTATGTCACCCGCCATGTCACCGTGAACGGCAAACGGCAGGCCAAGCGCGAGATGCGGATCCGCTGGTCGCCTGCTTCGGGTCGCGTCGCGCGGTTTTTTGACGATGTGCTGGTGCTGGGATCGCGCAGCCTGCCCAAAAGCTTTACCGACGCGCTTGAACCCTGGGATCTGGCCGCGCTCGAACCGTATCAACCGCAGTTTCTCGCCGGTTTCCGGGCCGAGGGCTATACCGTCGATGTGCAGGAAGGGTTCGCCGAGGCGCGCCAGATCATGAACCGCATCATCGAACGCGACGTGCGGTTCGACATTGGCGGCGATCGCCAGCGCATCCATGACATCGCCACCGACGTCAGCGACGTGACCTTCAAGCATATCCTGCTGCCGGTCTGGCTGGCCGCCTACAAATACCGTGGCCAGACCTATCGCTTTGTGGTCAACGGCCGCACCGGCAAGGTGCAGGGCGAACGCCCGTGGTCGGCCTGGAAAATCGCCATCGCCGTGGTGCTGGGCCTGATCGTCGCCGGCGGCGTGGGCTACCTCATCGCGCTGAACGAGGGCGCATTGTGAAAGGACGGACATGACCGATCAACACGACACCCTGCTGGCCCTGTTGACCGAACGCCACTCCTGCCGCGCCTTCCGCCCCGATCCGGTGGATCATGCGACCATCGCACAGGTCGTGGCCACCGCGCAGCGCGTGCCAAGCTGGTGCAACGCCCAGCCCTGGCAGGTGACCATCACCGATCCCGCCGCCACCGCGCGGCTGTCCGCCGCCCTGCTGCACGCGGTCGACACCGACACGCCCAGACCCGATCTCGACTGGCCCGTGCGCTATACCGGCGTCTATCAGGAGCGTCGCCGCACCTGCGGTTTCCAGCTCTACGACTCGCTTGGCATCGCGCGCGACGATCGCGGCGCCCGCACCGCGCAGATGCTGGAAAACTACCGCTTCTTCGGCGCGCCCCACGTCGCCATCATCACGTCCGAGGCCGATCTGGGGGCGTATGGCGCGATGGACAGCGGCGGTTTCGTCGCCGCCTTCACCCTTGCCGCCAAGGCGCTGGGGCTGGCCACGATCCCGCAGGCCGCCATCGCCGCCTACGCCCCCACCGTGCGCGCCGAACTGGCCATCCCCGACACCCGCCTGATCCTCTGCGCAATCGCCCTTGGCCATGCCGATCCCGACCACCCGGCCAACGCCTTTCGCACCGAACGCGCCGCCCCGGATCAGGTCATCGACTGGGTCGCGCAGTAGCCCCCTTCACCCCGGGTCAAGGTTCACGCGCGCCCGGTCCCTTCATCTTGCCGGAAAAACTCCCGCGCGGCGCGCTCCCGAAACGCACCACCCGCGCAACGCCCGCGCACACTCACTCCGCCGCCAAAAGCGCAGCCGCCCCGACCCCGCTGGCATGGGTCACGCGGCCGCCAGCCACGGTCAGACACACCCGGCCCGCCGCGTCCAGCACCACCAGATCGGCGCGCAGCCCCGGGGCGATCCGCCCTCGGTCGGCCAGCCCCAGCAACCGCGCAGGCCCGTCGGACACCAGCGCCCATGCGGCAGGCCAACCGATCCGGCCCGCCAACCGCTGCGCCGCCACCAGGGGCGCGGCATAGACGTAATCGGACGCCAGCGCATCACACAGCCCCGCGACCACAAGATCGCTGGCTGACACGTTGCCCGCATGGCTGCCGCCGCGCATCACGTTGGGCGCGCCCAGCACGATCCCGTCGCCACCCGTCCGTGCCTCTTGCGCCGCATCGACCGTTTCGGGAAATTCCGACAGGCGCACGCCCCGGTCGCGCCAGACGTTGCGCGTGGCGGCATCGCCGTCATCGTGGCTGCCCAGCACCACGCCCCGCGCCGCCAGCCGCGCGGCCAGACCCGCCACCGCCTGCGGCACCTGCGCGCGCTGCGCATGCAACCCCTGCATCAGCGCCAGATAGACCTCGGGGTTGCGCCCGGATTTCAGCGCCTGCCCGGTCAGGCGCGGCGGGCGCTTGTCCTGCGACAGCGCCTCGTGCGGCAGATGGTCGTTGAACACCACCTGATGCACGCCGAACCGTGCCACCGTGTCCTCGAAAGCGGCGTAATCCTCCAGCAGATGCGTCTCGAACCGCAACTGCGCGCGCATGTCGGTGCCGGTGCCGCGATATGCCTTCAGCGCCGCAAGGAAACGCAGCGCAAAGTCCCGCCCGCGCAGCCCGCCTTCCCAGCTCCAGAACTGCGCCAGCATCGCAGTGGTGATGCCATTGGCGGCCAGTTCCGCCTCGACCCCGGCCAGACCAAAGCCCAGATCGGTCATCGCACCGCGCCGCGGGGCCAGATGCCGTTCAAACCCGTCGCCATGCATGTCTATGATACCGGGCAACACCTTGCAGCCCGGCAGCGCCACCTGCCGCCCCAGCAGCGCATCCGCGATCACGCCCCCGGACACAGCCACCGGCCCGGCGTCCAGCGCCCCGTCGCGCAGCACCTGCGCCCCGGTCAGGGTAAACTCACCCGCGCTCATGGCTGCTCGGCTATCGCCTCGACAGCCTCGCCCATGGTCATTTCCGGATCAAACACCCCGTGTTCCAGAAAATGCAGCACTTCGGCGATCACCAGCGGGCTGTTCATCATGAAGGTATGGGTGACCGGCAGCACGATGTGATCGGCCATCCCCGACACCATGGTCGAGTCGACCGACACCTTGCCATCATCGGGTCCGTCGATCATGGCCGAGAAAAACGGGTTGAGCGAACGGTCCCCCGCAATCACCCCAAGGTCGAAATCCACCCGCGGCAATTGCGCTGGCATCCCTTGGTCATCACTGCGCAACTGATGCCCCGCAGGCCCGCCGAACCGGTCAAAGGCCGCCATCTCGCTCAGCTCGTCCACGATCTGCGAGCCATGGTTGGGGGGCGCCAGCATCACGACCCGGCCCAGATGCTCGGGTCGGTTGGCCATCAGCCAATAACGCGTCAGGATACCGCCCATCGAATGGGTCACGATATGCACCCGCTCGTCGCCACAGGCGGCCACCGCCTTTGGCAGGGTGTTGACCGCAAGGTTGGCAATCGTCTCTTCGGTCGAGGGATACCCGGGATTGACCACCTGATAGCCTTGCCGCTCCAGCGCCTGTTGCATCACGGCGAACGACACCTGCGTCCGCGCCAGCCCGTGCAGCAGGACCACGCAATCGGCCAGCGTCGGTGCTGGCGCTAGCAGGGACAGGATAAGGCACAGACGTTTCACAAGGCGTTTCATGGCGCCGGGATACTGCTAAACCGGTCCCGGCAAAAGCCCCGATCAAAGGAATCCGCCCTTGACCAGCCCCCGCCTTGCCGTGCGCGCCATCATCCTGCACGAAAACCGCCTGCTGATGGTCAATGCCTATGGCGGCGGCCGGTCCGATCTGTGGTGCGCGCCGGGCGGCGGGGTGGACCGCGGGGCGTCACTGCCCGACAACCTTGCGCGCGAGGTGTTCGAGGAAACCGGCCTGACCGTCGCCGTGAACACACCTTGCCTTGTGAACGAATTTCACGACCCCGGCGGCACGTTTCACCAGGTCGACGTGTATTTTCGTTGCACCATCACCACCGGCACCATCACGCCCGATTGGCAGGACCCCGAAGGCATCGTGACCCAGCGGCGATTTTTCACCCGCGAACAGATGGCGGGCATCCGCTTCAAACCCGACAGCCTGCCCGATGTGGCCTGGGGTGCGGGGCTGCTTTACGACCCTTTGGAACCCATCGTGATCTGACCGCGCCGCAGCACCCCCAGCGCCACACCGCCCAGAACCAGCGCCGCGGCCAGCGCGAACCGCGCCGTCAACGGCTCGTCCAGCAGCAAGCCGCCGCCTGCCTGCGCGATCACCGGCACGGTCAGTTGCGCCAGCGCCGCAGTGCTGGCGGCAATCTGCGGCAGCACCCTGTACCACAGCGCATACCCCAGACCCGAGGTGACCGCCCCCGAAACGATGGCCAGAATCGCCCCGCGCGTCGTCATCCCATCGGGCAGCAGCGCAAACAGCAGCAGCCCCGCCGGCACTGCCAGCGCGAAATTCCACGCCGTATCGGCCAGCGGATCGGTCACGCTGCGCCCGCGCAACGAATAGACGCCCCACCCCACGCCCGCCAGCAGCATCAGCGCAGCACCCGTCAGATCCGGCGCGCTGCCCCCCTGCGGCCAGACCAGCACCGCCAGACCGGCCAGCGCCAGCACCGCACCGGCATAACGGCGGGGCGGCACGACCTCGGCCCGCATCAGCGCGCCTGCGAACATCGTGACCTGCACCATGCCGAACAGGATCAGCGCGCCCATCCCGGCATCAAGCCAGCGATAGGCCAGCGAAAACCCAACCACGTAAACCGCCAGCGCCGTCGCCCCGCCGGGGGCCAGCACTGGACGCAACCGCCGCCCGTCCCGCAGGGACAGCAGCACCAGCAGCATCACCGCCCCCGCCACCAGCCGCACAGCGGCGAATAACGACGGCCCGGCGTCCCCCGCTGCCACCGCCATACGGTTCAGGACAGAGTTGCCCGCAAAGGCCAGCATCGTCAGGCAGATCAGCAAAAACAGTCGCATGCCCGCCTGTGTGGCGTCGCCCTGCGCCAAAGGCAATCACAAACGAAAAGGGCCGCCCCCCAAAGGGAACGGCCCGAATTGTCGCGCAAAGTGCTGCGGATGATTACATCATGCCGCCCATGCCGCCCATGTCGGGCATGCCGCCACCGGCGCCGCCAGCGCCTTCTTTCTGCGGCTTGTCGGCGATCATCGCCTCGGTGGTGATCAGCAGGCCCGCAACCGAAGATGCGTCCTGAAGTGCCTGACGCACGACCTTGGCCGGATCGATCACGCCGAACTTGAACATGTCGCCATATTCTTCGGTCTGCGCGTTGTAGCCGAACTTGAGGTCTTCGCTTTCGCGGATCTTGCCTGCAACGACAGACCCGTCGACACCGGCGTTCTCGGCTATCTGGCGCAGCGGTGCTTCGAGCGCCAGGCGCACGATGGCGATACCGCGGCTCTGGTCGGCGTTGGCGCCTTCCAGACCGGCCAGTTTCTTGCCAGCCTGAACCAGGGCCACACCACCGCCGACGACGATGCCTTCCTGAACCGCAGCGCGGGTCGCGTTCAGCGCGTCATCGACGCGATCCTTGCGCTCTTTCACTTCGGTTTCGGTCATGCCACCGACGCGGATCACGGCAACACCGCCGGCCAGCTTGGCCACGCGTTCCTGCAGCTTTTCCTTGTCGTAGTCGCTGGTGGTCTCTTCGATCTGGGTGCGGATCTGGGCCACGCGGGACTCGATCTCGGACTTCTCGCCAGCGCCATCGACGATGGTGGTCTCGTCCTTGTTGATCGTGACCTTCTTGGCAGTGCCAAGCATGTCCATGGTGACGCTTTCCAGCTTCATGCCCAGGTCATCGCTGATCACCTGACCGCCGGTCAGGATAGCGATATCCTGCAGCATCGCCTTGCGGCGATCGCCAAAGCCGGGGGCCTTGACCGCTGCGATCTTCAGACCGCCGCGCAGCTTGTTGACAACCAGGGTCGCCAGTGCCTCGCCTTCGACATCTTCCGCGATGATCAGCAGCGGCTTCTGGCTCTGGATCACCTGCTCAAGCAGCGGCACCATCGGCTGAAGGCTCGACAGCTTCTTCTCGTGCAGCAGGATCAGGCAGTCTTCCAGCTCGGCGACCATTTTGTCGGGGTTGGTCACGAAATAGGGCGACAGGTAGCCACGGTCGAACTGCATCCCCTCGACCACGTCGGTCTCGGTTTCCAGACCTTTGTTTTCTTCGACGGTGATGACACCCTCGTTGCCGACCTTCTGCATCGCATCAGCGATCTGACGGCCGATTTCGGCCTCACCGTTGGCAGAGATCGTGCCGACCTGTGCGACTTCTTCCGAGTTCTCGACCTTGCGGGCGGCGGCCTGGATGTGCTCGACAACCTTCGAGGTGGCCAGATCGATGCCGCGCTTGAGATCCATCGGGTTCATGCCGGCGGCAACCGCCTTCATGCCTTCCTTGACGATGGCCTGGGCCAGAACCGTCGCGGTGGTGGTGCCGTCGCCGGCCTCGTCATTGGTGCGGCTGGCGACTTCTTTCACCATTTGCGCGCCCATGTTCTCGAACTTGTCTTCCAGTTCGATTTCCTTGGCGACCGACACACCGTCCTTGGTGATGCGGGGCGAGCCGAACGACTTGTCCAGCACGACATTGCGGCCCTTGGGGCCCAGCGTGACCTTCACGGCATCGGCAAGGGTGTTCACACCCTTGAGCATGCGGTTGCGGGCATCTGTACTAAATTTTACGTCCTTGGCAGACATGTTTGTCTCTCCTGAACTTGAGTTTCTGCGGGAAAAGCGGGTCTTGGGTCAGCCTGTGGCGCGATGGCTCAGGCGATGATTCCCATGATGTCGCTTTCCTTCATGATCAGCATTTCCTGACCGTCGATGGTGACTTCGGTGCCCGACCACTTGCCGAACAGCACCTTGTCGCCTTCCTTGACGTCCAGTGCGATGCGGTCGCCGTCGTCGTCCTTGGCGCCTGCGCCAACGGCCACGATAATGCCTTCCGCCGGCTTTTCTTTTGCCGTCTCGGGAATGATCAGGCCGCCTGCGGTTTTTTCTTCGCCTTCAACGCGGCGAACCAGCACGCGGTCATGAAGCGGTGTAAATGCCATCTCTGAGGCTCCTTGGCTCAAAGTTTCCTTTATGACCTCCCGCTCTCCGAGAGGTCGTTATCACTCAGTCATGCCGAGTGCTAACGAGGCACAGTTAGGCAATTGCGTTTTTGAAGTCAACAGCCCCGGCGCAGGCCCGCGCAAAAATTTCCTGCCAAGTTGAACCGGACCCGCCCCGCCCCTAGCTAAGGTGCAGCAGCGAAAGGACAGCCCATGCGGTTTTTGATTGGTTTTCTGATGTTTATCGGGCTGACCGGCCCGGCCTTGGCGCAATGCGAAGGCCGCGACCTCATCGCCGACCTGCCTGCCGACGAGCGCAGCGCACTGGACGCCGCCGTAGCGGGCACGCCTTATCCCCAAGGGCTGCTGTGGCAGGCCACGCGGGGCGAAACGCGCATGGTCATCTTCGGTACCTACCACATCCGCCATGACCTGACCGAAGCGCATCTAGAGGCGCTGCGCCCCCATCTGGCCGCCGCAGATGTCGCGTTCTTCGAAATGAATCTTGCCGACAAGGCCCTTGCGCAGACCGCCTTCGCCAGCGAACCCGACCTCATGTTCATCACCGACGGCCCCACCCTGCCCGACCTGCTGCCCGAAGATGAATGGCAGTTGTTCAAGCGCCAGATGGAGGCACGCGGCTTTCCGGGCTTCATGGCCGCCAAGATGAAACCGATCTGGGGCACGATGATGCTGGGAATCGGCCCCTGCCAAGCCCAGAGCGGCGCGATGCAGGCCACCGGCATCGACGAGGCGCTGGCCACGGCCGCCGCCGATCTGGACGTGCCCGACCGCTCGCTTGAGGACTGGCGCACGGTGATGACCCTGACCGACGCCTTTGACAGCGACCAGCAGATCGAGATGCTGCGCCTGTCCTTCGCCTTCGCCGATCAGGCCGACGATCTGCAGCATACCCTGCTGCAACGCTATCTGGCAGGCGAGGTCGCGCTGATCTGGGAATACTCGCGCAAACTGTCGCTGGAACAGGGCGGCCCGACCGCAATAGAGGATTTCGCCCTGTTCGAAGACCTGCTGCTGACCCAACGCAACACCGCCTGGGTGGACCTGCTGCTGGACCAGCCGGGTGACATCTTCGTCGCCGCCGGGGCCGCACACCTGCCCGGCGAAACCGGCGTTCTGAACCTGCTGGAGCAAGAGGGGTTCGCAATCGAACGGTTGCCGTTTGATCCCTGACAGGCCCGGCACGCACCGCTAGGCACCTTCGGGCAGCGGAAACACCCGGTCATAGGCCAGATTGAAGACAAAGGCGTAGATCAAGTAAAAAACGACAAAGGACAGGTCCATCACAAAGGCCTGCCAAAGCCCGATTCCCAGATACCACGCAAAGAACGGCAGCGTGGCGATCAGCAGTCCGCATTCGAACAGCACCGCGTGCACAACCCGCAGGCCATAGGTCTTGTGCACGGTGCCGCGCAACCGCTTCATCACCCGATCGAACCAGATGTTGTAGACATAGTTCCATGCCGTTGCCGCGCTGGACGCGACAAGGGCGACAACCCCGATATCCTTGGCGCTCATCCCGAACCCGGCTGCCCCCAATGGCACGACAAGTGCAAGTCCGATGATTTCAAAGCTGATTGCGTGGCGAATGCGGTCTTGTCTGTTGCGCATGGCTATCCCTCTCTGGATCGCCGGGCCGTCCCGAAATGATACCCTGATGGGGGAGGCCGTCCTCGCATCGCGCAACCTAGGTCCGGGGCGGTGCCTTGTCCATGCCCGGGCGCGCTTGCGTCACAGTCGCGCCCACCTCGGTCAGCTCATACACACCCGGACGCACGCGCCGGAACCAGCCATAATGATTGTCCGCCATGATCCGCGTTGCATTGGGCACGCCCGTGGCCCGCGCCACCTCGGCCCCCTTGGCGGGCCCCTGCGCCAGATGCAACGCCACCCGCTCGGCATCCTGCCGATAGGCGGTCATCACCGCCCCGCGCGTGCCACCAAGGTTTGGATCCCCTTGCAGTCGCTTGAAATCGTGCAGCAGCCGCGCCGCCTTGTCCGCCCGTTTGCGCGGAGCATAGGGCCCGGGATCGGCATGCACCTCGACCGCCCCGTCGCGCAACCGCACCGTCAGCACCCCCAGGCCCAACCGCCGGCACAGCCGGATGTTGGCCTGCAATGCCTTGTGGCTTGCGCGCCCGGTCCGGCGGGGCACACAGACATAGACGGCCTCGGCCACCGCCAGCCGCTCGCACGCCTGATGCAGCAGCGTCAGCGAGAACTGCGCCTTCAACTCGACCACCAGCGGCACGCCATCCCGCACCGCCAGCACGTCCACACCGCCGACCTCGGCCTTCACCTCGTAGCCCAATCGCTCAAGCCACGCCTTGACCGGCGCGTACAGATCGGTTTCCGCCACCCACACCCCCCCGTTGATGCATTTCCGCCATGCGCGCCCGTTTCGCTGCATCGCAGCAGGTGACAAGCGCACGGCCCGGCCCTATAAGGCCCGCGAAATCCGACATTGAAAAGGGCACCCGCCATGACCACGCTTGTTTTCGGCCACAAATCCCCCGACACCGATTCCACCGGCTCGCCGCTGATCTGGGCCTGGTATCTGACCGAGGTTCAGGGCCAGAAGGCCGAGGCCGTCCTGCTGGGCGAACCCAACACCGAGGCCGCCTTTGTACTGAACCGCTGGGATTGCCCCAAGCCGCGCATCGTGACCGAGATCGCCGACGGCACCCCCGCCGTGATCGTCGACACAAACAATCCGGCCGAGCTGCCCGCAAACGTCAACGCGCTGGACGTGACCGCGATCATCGACCATCACAAGCTCGTCGGCGGGCTGGAAACCAAGGGTCCGATCGACATCACAATTCGCCCGTTGGCCTGCACCGCGACCATCATGCACGACCTGATGGGCGACACGGCCCTGCCCGACCAGATCAAGGGGCTGATGCTGTCGTGCATCCTGTCCGACACTCTGGAATTCCGCAGCCCCACCACCACCGAGCATGACCGCGCCGTGGCCGAGAAACTGGCCGCCGATCTGGGCATCGACATCGCCGCCTACGCGTCCGAGCTGTTCGAGGCGAAATCCGACATCTCGGCCTTTGCCGACGCCGAGCTGCTGCGCATGGACTCCAAGGAGTACGAGGTCGCCGGCACGAAATTCCGCGTCTCGGTGCTGGAAACCACCGCGCCCAAGCTGGTGCTGGACCGCAAGGACAGCCTGATGGCGTCGATGGTCGATGTGGCCGCGCAGGATGGCGTCGATCAGGTGCTGCTGTTCGTCGTCGACATCCTGAACGAAGAGGCCACGCTGCTGGTCCCCAACGATCTGGTCAAGACACTGGCCGAGAAAAGCTTTGCCGCCACCGTCACCGGCGACACCGTGGTGCTGCCGGGCGTGATGAGCCGCAAGAAACAGATCATCCCGGTCCTGACGATGTGATCCTGTTCGGCTGGATGCGCGCAAAGGGGCACCGCTCGCGGTGCCCTTTTCGTTTGGAACATACAGGGGTCCAACCCAGGCAACCGGCTCGCCCGCGCGCAACAAAGGCACCGCAGCAAGCGCAGTCCGTACATCAACGGGGAACCGTTGGGCTCAGGTCAAACTGCACCTTGCAGCCCACCAGATCAGTCCCGTTGCCCGACCGGACGCTGGCTGGCCGCGCAGCGGCCTATGTGCCGTACAGCGCGCCCCAACGCTCGATCAGCGCCTGTTGCAGCTCCTTTGATCGCCTGTTCCACGGACGCGCGCCCTCGGGGCGTTCCCGCTGGGCGCGGGGGATGCCGGCGCGGGTTTCGGTGTCGGCGGTGAAAATCGCGAATGCCAGTTCGCTGCCATCCTTGGTCGTCATGTAGCCCGCCAGCGCGCTGACAAAATTCAGCGTACCGGTCTTGGCGTCCACGGTGATCGGATGAGAGCTGTCGGGCCGCCCCTGCGCATCGCGCAGGGCAATCGGTCGCAGGATCGGGCGCAGAACCGTGTTCTGTCCCGCCTTGGTCAGCGCGGTGACCATCGCTTGCGGGCTGACGCGCGAGGCGTCCCCCAGACCCGAATGATCGACCAGCGCCGCCCCGGTCATGCCAAGGTTTGCCTCGGCCCAGCCGCTCATCCGGGTCGCCGAGGCGCGCAGGCTGTCGACCTTGCCGCCTCCGGCCTGACTGGCCGCGATACCGACCATCTCGGCTGTCAGGTTGGTGGAATAGCGCAGCACCTCGCGCAGAATCTCGCGCAGCGGGGCGCTGTCATGGCGGGCCAGCACCGTGCCGCCTGGCTGGGTGTCTGTCTCGGTCTCTGCCGTCAGAACGATGCCCTGCGCCCGGGCAAAGCCGCGAAACACCTCGCCTGCATACAGTGCGGGGCGTCGCACCGGCAACCAGCGTGCCCCGCCATTGCCCAGTGCCCCGCGTGCCACCGTCCAGTCATCCCGCCCGTCCGTGTCGGCATATGTGTAGACCGGCGCATCGCGCGCCACCACCTGCATCCGGGCGACCTGCACTTCGGGGCGGTAGCGGTCGGATCGCGCATCCATCGTCACGCCATAGTCCGAGCCCTGGCGCTTCCACTCGAAATGCACGCGGTTGTAGTTCAGCGCCAGCCCCGACACCGCGGGGTTATAGCCCACGTGCGCGGGCTGACCCGGGTCGATCTCGCGCGCAAACGGCATCGCGCCGCCCCAGACCAGAAACCTGCCCCGGACCTCGCGCAGGCCTGTGGCCTTGATCTGCGCCGCCAGATCGGCCAGCGCGTTGGTGTCCAGCGTCGGATCGCCCCCGCCCGCCAGCACCAGATCGCCGTCCAGGATGCCGTCCTGCACCGGGCCCACCGCGATCACCCGGGTTTCGAACCGATGCGCAGGCCCCAGCCGGTCCAGCGCATAGAGCGCGGTTACCGCCTTGGCCACGCTGGCCGGCGGCAGGGCCGTCTCTGCTGACCGCCCCTCCAGCATCAGGCCGGTGCGGGCATCCGCAACGGCATAGCCCACCGCACCGCCCAGCCGCGCCTGCGCGATCAGGCTTTCGGCATCTGGCACCGTGCTGGTCCGGAAATTGCCGGGCCGCAACGCCGGTCGCAACGAGGATGCGGGCGGATCGGCCCAGGCAGGCGTACCCGCAAGGGCCGCCGCACCGATCAGGAAATGCCGTCTGGAAAGAGCTTTCGTCATGGTCCGAACCCTAGACATGTCACGCGCCCGCACACAAGCGCGCGGCCTTCACTTTTTGACGCAGATCGCTACCTTGTCCATCCCCCGGATTTCCGGATGCCGCTGGAAGAGATATCGACCATCGGCACATTCAGGAAACACCAGCGCGGCGCAGACCCGCTGGCCAACAGCCCTGACGCCCGTGCAGGCAGTTTCGCCGCGCGGTAGATCCGCGCCGCCTTGGACGCGCGCGCCGAAATCCGCTGCCCCGGGCGCGCCAGCACGCCCACCGGCACGCTCTGCATGATCTGTTGCCAATCCTGCCAGCGATCCAGTTGCGCCAAATTGTCCGCCCCCATCAGCCAGACGAACCGCACACCGGGATAAAGCCGCCGCAGCGCGCGCAGCGTCTGCGCAGTATAGCGCGTGCCGATCCGGGCCTCGATATCCGTGATCGCCACGCGCGGATGATCCATCACCGCCCGCGCCCGTGCGATCCGCCGCGCCATGTCTGCCGGGCCTTGTGCCTTTAACGGATTGCCGGGGCTGATCACCCACCACACCGCATCAAGACCGAACCGCCGCAGCGCCTCGCGCGTGATATGGGCATGGCCTTCGTGGGCGGGATCGAACGACCCGCCCAGCAGGCCCACCACCTGCCCCGCCCGCGCCTGCGGCAGGTCATGCCTTGCCAAACCCGTCTGCCCTGTCACGCAACGCCCCCCTTCGGTCGGCGCGGACATTGGCAGATCACCCCGCCGCTGCCAACACCCGGCGTCACACCGGCGTCATGGAAATCCGAAACGGTGAAACGCGTGACATCCGCGCGCCCAGCCGCTACCGCTATGCCAAACCACCGGAGACGCCATGCATATCGAGAACCGCACCTTTGACGAATTGCAGCCCGGCGACAGCCGCGAATTGCGCCGCCTGTGCACACAGGACGATCTGCTGGTCTTTGCCAATGTCTCGGGCAACCACAACCCCATGCATATCTACAACCTCGACGGCGACGGCGACGGCACGCCCGAGGCGGTGGCACCGGGCATGTTCGTGGGCGCGCTGGTTTCGGCGGTGATCGGCAATCTGCTGCCGGGGGCCGGCACGCTGTATCGCGCGCAAAGTCTTGTGTTCCACGCCCGCGCCCATGCCGACGACGAACTGGTCAGCCGTGTCACCGTCACCGACAAGAACGAATCCACCCATACCGTGACACTGGCGACCGAGGTGCGGCGCGTGTCCGACGACGCGCTGATCCTGTCCGGCGTGGCCGAGGTCGAGGCCCCGCGCCACAAGCTGAGCTACTCCAGCCACGACCTGCCGGGCCTGATCGTGCAGCGCCACCGCCATTTCGAAAAGCTGCTGAAACAGGCCGAGGGCCTGGCCCTCCTGATCACCGCTGTCGTCTGCCCCGAGGACCCCAACTCGCTGGGCGGCGCTCTGCTGGCGCGCGACCACACGCTGATCACGCCGATCCTTGTGGGCGATGCGGGCAAGATCGCCCTGACCGCGCAGGATATGGGCGCGGATCTGACCGGTGTCGAGATCATCGACATTCCCGATCACGCCGCCGCCGCGCGCCATGCCGTGGCCCTTGTGGGTCAGGGACGCGCGCAGGCGCTGATGAAGGGGCACCTGCACACAGATCAATTGCTGCGCGCGATCATCGACAAGTCCGCCGGCCTGCGCACCGGTCGCCGCCTGACCCATGCCTTCGTGATGGATGTGCCGGGGCTGGCGCATCCGTTGCTGGTGACAGATGCCGCCATCAACATCGCCCCCGACCTGAAAACCAAGGTCGACATCGTGCAGAATGCCATCGACCTCGCCCGCTCCATCGGGATCGAGCAGCCCAAGGTCGGCGTGCTGTCGGCGGTCGAAACCGTCAACCCCGACCTGCCGTCGTCGATAGATGCCGCGCTGCTGTCCAAGATGGCCGAGCGCGGGCAGATCACCGGCGGGCTGGTCGATGGCCCGCTGGCAATGGATAACGCGGTGGATATCGCCGCTGCCCGCACCAAGGGGCTGACCTCGCCAGTTGCGGGCCGGGCCGAGGTGCTGGTGGTGCCCAACATCGATGCGGGCAACATGCTGGCCAAGCAACTGGCCTTCATCAGCCACGCCGAGGCGGCGGGGCTGGTGCTGGGCGCATCGGTGCCGATCATCCTGAATTCACGCTCGGACGACGACATGGCGCGGCTGGCGTCCTGCGCTGTGGCTGCCTTGCATCACCAGCGGCTGACCGGGGGCGCGTGATGGCGCATGTGCTGGTTCTGAACGCGGGTTCATCCTCGCTCAAGTTCGGGCTGTTCACCGCGCAGGCCGAGCCGGAGCCGCTGGCAACCGGACTGGTCGACCGCATCGGCGGCGCGGCGCGTCTGGTGCTGAAGGATGCACAGGGCAAGCCGCTGCACGATGCCGACCTGCCGTCCGATCAGGCGCGCGACCACCACGGCGCCTTGCAGGCCGCGCTGGCGCAGATCGAGGCACGCTTTGCCGATGCGCAGGTGCAGGCGGTGGGGCACCGGATTGTCCATGGCGGGCAGCACTTTGCCGATCCGGTCGAGCTGACCCCGGATGTGATGACCAAACTGCACACGCTGGTGCCCTTCGCGCCGCTGCACCAGCCCCACAATCTGGCGGGGGTGCAGGCGGCGATGGCCGAATTTCCGCAGGCGCGGCAGGTGGCCTGCTTCGACACCGCCTTTCACCGCAGCCACCCGTTTGTGAACGATACCTTCGCCCTGCCGCGCAGCTATTATGACAAGGGCGTGCGCCGATATGGCTTTCACGGGCTCAGCTATGACTACATCTCGGGCAGGCTGGCACAGATGGCCCCGTCGATCCATGCGGGTCGGGTGGTGGTGGCGCATCTGGGCAACGGCGCGTCGATGTGCGGGATGCTGGCAGGCCGCTCGCTGGCCTCGACCATGGGGTTTTCCGCGCTCGACGG
Organism: Lacimonas salitolerans; assembly: GCF_042677865.1. Lineage (NCBI taxonomy): Bacteria > Pseudomonadati > Pseudomonadota > Alphaproteobacteria > Rhodobacterales > Paracoccaceae > Lacimonas > Lacimonas salitolerans. The sequence goes on from NZ_JBHUDD010000008.1 coordinate 39,526, forward strand.
TCTGCCCATGGGCACCCGCTCGGGGCAGCTTGACCCCGGTGTGATGCTGTACATGTTGCAGCAGGAGGGGCTGGGCGCGTCTGACATCTCGGACCTGCTGTACAAGCGATCCGGCCTGCTGGGGCTGTCGGGGGTCAGCCACGACATGCGCACGCTTCTGGCCTCGGATGATCCGCATGCCGGGCAGGCGATCGACTATTTCACCTTTCGCATCCGGCGCGAACTGGGGGCCATGGCCGCCGCGCTTGAGGGGCTGGATGCGGTCGTGTTTACCGGCGGAATCGGCGAAAACGCCGCTCCCATCCGCCACGCCGTCTGCACCGGCATGCGCTGGATCGGGATCGACCTGGACGAGGCCGCCAATGCCGCCAATGCCACGGTGATCAGCACCGGTCACAGCCGCGTTCGCGTCATGGTCATCCCAACGAACGAAGAGCTGATCATCGCCCGCGCCGCGGCTGCCAACCCTGCTTGACAGCCCGGATACAGGCGCGGCGCAACCTCAGTAATCGCGCTCGAAGTACACCCCGATCCCGGTGTCGCCGTCCGACCGCAACCGGCCGCGTACCGTCACGCTTGGACTGACCTCGAGGTTCAGGTTGATCTCGGTCTCGCCCGTGCCATTCACCACCACGTCGGAATAGATGTTTTCCGACAGGTACTTGCCCGCACGCGCCTGCACCGTGCCATCCGCATCCGTGCTGACATCCAGATCGTCCAGCGACAGCGATTCCCGCAGCTGCCCGGTGAGCCCGGCCCCGCCACGCCCCGACAGGGTGCGCAGCGCGTTGGCCAGCCGCAGCGCCTGCAACGGCGAGATCTCGGTAAGGTCGCGCCCGAACAGCAGCAGCGACAGGATCTCGTCCTCGGGCAGGCTGGGCACCGAACTCAGCAGAAGTTCCGGGGCGCTGGCCAGCCCTTCCAGCCCCAGGGTGACACTTGCATTCGTGGTCTGGGTGGTGGCCGAGAACCGCAGATAGGGATCGAAACTGCCTTGCAGGTTCACGAAACCCTCGTCCAGCACCAGCCGTTGACCCAGGATGTCAAACCGCCCACGGACCAGTTCGAACCGGCCCTGCGGCACCAGATCGGCGGTGGTGCCCAGCAGCCGCAACTGCCCGCCCAGTTCCGCATCCAGACCCCGCCCGCGCACGAAGATGCGCGAGGGCGCGCGGATCGTCAGGTCGATCGGAAAGGCGGGCCCGCGCGCCGCGCGCCGCCCGTCGCCCGGTTGTTCGACCAGCCCCGCCCATTGCCGCACGCGCCGGACCTCGGCGGGTTCGTTGACATGGCGCAGCCCCGGCAGATCGGCAAAGCTGGCCCCGGACGAGGCCGGAATCCGCAGTTCCGCCGGGCCAAGGTCGATCACCCCGGCGATCCGCGCCCCACCGGTCAACGGCCCGCGCAGAGTTATTGTGCCATCGGCGGTCGTCTCGAACAGCCGCGCCTGACGCAGGCCCAGATTCTGGGCCTGCACCGCCAGATCGGCGTTGAAGGGCGCGCTCAGCCCGGTGGTGCCCGTCACCTGCAGGCGCCCGCCCGAGGATACGTTTGTGCCGGCCTCAATCCGCGCCTGCCCCCCGGACAGGTCGATACGTGCATTGATCGCTTCCAGCGCCAGCGCCAGATTGGGCAGGGCAAACCGTGCATCCGACGTCTCTATCCGCCCCGACAGTGACGACAGCGCCAGCGGCCCCGACAGCCGCAGGTCATAGGTCGCGATGCCATTGACCGCGCGCGGGCTCAGCCGCGCATTGGCCAGCGCCAGCGGCACGCGCCCGTTCAGCGCCAGATCGGCACGGCTGAAATCGGCGGCCAGCGTGCCGCTTGTCGCCAGCGTCGTGCCGCCCGATGCCGTGCCGTCCACATCCACCCGCCAGGTGCCGTTGTCACGCCGCGCCGTGCCTTCGATCGTCACCGGCCCGGACAGTTCGGGGGCCAGCAGCCCACCGTTGCGCAGGCGCAGGCTGGCGGTCAGGCTGTCACCCTGCGGGCCGCTTGTGCCATCCACCTGCCCGCTCAGTTCGGGCAGGGACAGGCGCGCGTTCTCGACCGTCACCCGGCCTTCGGCATTGCGCGTGACGCGTGTGGTCAACTGGCCTTCGCCGCGCAGGATGCTGTCGGCAATCGGCAGGTTGATCGACGGGCTTTGCGTGCGCAGCGTCAGATCGACAGATCCGGCAAGCTCTTCGATCGCCAGCGAAATATCCGCATCCGCCGCAATGGACCCGCCCAGCCGCCGGCCCGCCAGTGTCGAATAGGCCGACAGCGCGCCCACCTGCGCGCGAAGCTGCCCGGCCAGTTGCGCGGCGCTGTCCAGATCGGTGAGACGGCCTTGCCAGTTCACCTCGGTCTGCCCCGGCAGGGTGGCATCAGCAGTCAGGTCCCATTCGGTATCGGTGCCACTGCCCTGCGCCGTCAGGCTGGCCGGCCCTTCAAGGCCCGGCGCGACCATCGAAACCTCGGCCAGACGCGCGTTCAGATCAAAGCTGCCACCCTCGTCGCCGACCCGTCCGTCTCCCGTGATCGTGGCGTGATCGGTGGTGATGTTCAGTCGATCGACCTGCACACCCGAAGCGTCGCGCTGTACGCGTGCCTCCAGCCGCCCGTTCCCCGCCAGCAGAGGATCAACCTGCGGCTGGTCCAGCGCCAGATCGGTCGTATCCGCCTCCAGATCAACCCGCCCGGTCATGTCCGACAGCGCCAGCGCCACATCGGCGCGGGCAGTGATGGCCCCGCCAAGATCGCGCCCCACCAGCGAGGAAAAGTCCGACAGTGCGCCCAGTTGCACGCGCGCCTCGCCCGCCAGTCGCGGGGCGCTGTCCAGATCGCTCAGCTGTCCCTGCCAGTTCAGCGCGGCCTGCCCCGGCAGGCTGGCCTCGGCGATCAGGTCAACCGTTGCATAGGTGCCGCTGCCCTGTGCCGTCAGCGTGGCCGGCCCCTGCAGTTCGGGCGCAACCAGCGCGACATCATCCACGCGCGTGTCCAGGCCGAATTCGACATCCTCCTCGCGCAGCTCTGCGTCGCCGGTGATGGTGGCGTGATCGGTGGCGATGCGCAGCCCTTCGACGCGGGTGCCCGTCGTCCCGCGCACCACGCGCAGCGACAGTTGCCCCTCGCCCGCCAGCAGCGGGTCGACCTGCGGCTGATCCAGCGCCAAATCAGTGGTGCCGCCGTCGAACCGCAGGTCCACCAGCCCCGACACCGGGGCCAGATCGCCGGTGACGGCCAGCCGTGCAGCCCCTGTCAGCGGCACCCCGGCCAAGGGGGCAAAGCGCGACAGATCCTGCGCCGCCAGCGTCATGTCGACATCGGCCAGCAGGTCCAGGCCTTCCTCTGGCTGGTCCAGCGTCACCGCGCCGGTCAACCCGTAATCAGCCCCGCTCAGATCGATCTCGGACAGGCGCAGCGGGCTGCCATCGGTCCAGTCAAACGCCATCCGCCCCGACAGCGCATCGCCCACGGCGGTCGAAAGACGCGGGTCGGGCAGATAGATCCCGTCGACACTTACCTGCAACTGGCCATCCACCGCGCCGTCGTCGGTGCCCTGCGGAATGATGATCCGGCCGCCCGCGTTAAGCGCCAGCGAGTCCAGCGCGGTGCCGTCGGCCTGCACCACCTGCCGTGCCTCGGTGCGGAATTCCCATGCGTCATCCGCCGCACGGTCGTATTGCAGCGACAGGTCGGCGCTGGCCAGTTCGGTGCCCCCCTCGCCCAGCGGCACGCGCACCGGGTCGCCGTCAGGGTCGACAATCTGGCCGGTCAGGTCCAGCAGCCGGGGCCAGCCATCGGCCCCGATCGCCCCGCTGCCAGTCAGCGTGATGCTGCGGGCGCGCAGATCCAGCGATTCAAGCACCTGTTCGCCATCGGGGAACGTCGCCGCGCGCAGGCTCAGCGCGATGTCAGGCCCAAAGAAAGGGCGGTACTGCGGGGCAAACACCGGCGCGATATCCCCGCCCACATCGGCGTTGACGCGGCGCGTCGTGCCGTCCTCATCGGTCTCGGTTGCCAAGGTGACGGTGCCGGCCAGCCGGTCCTCGCCATCCGTGGCAAGGCGGATATCGGCCTGAAAGTCATCGATCGGATCGTTGCCGGTGACCTGTAACAGGATCGCGGGCTGGCCCGGCAGGTCCAGCAGGTTGGCCACGATGCCATCTTCGCCCTCTTCCACCCGCAGGTCCAGCGCCAGGTCGCGGCTGGCATTGTCATAGCTGCCGGTCAGCGCGATCTCGCCCTGCCTGTCATCGATCCGCTCGAGGCTCAGCTCGGCCGTGCCGCTGCCGCCGGACAGCTGGCCGGTGCCCGCCAGCCGCATGACCGCATCCTGACCCAGAAGGTCTGCCCCCAGTTCGACACGGTCCAGCGCCAGGTTGCCGATATTGATCGCCACTGGCAGGTCAGGCAGGGAAAAGGCGCTGCCGCTGGCCGCGGGTGCCGGGGCCTCGGGGTCGGCGATGGGCGCGCGCGGGATGATCAGCGCCTCGGCCGAAAGCTCGGCCACCTCCAGCCGCCCCGCCAGCAAAGCTCCGCGGTTCCAGTCCAGAACGGCCCCGCGCAGGGTCAGCCACACGCCCTCGCTGTCGGCGATGGTCAGCTCGTCGATCGTGGCGCGGCCCGAAAGGGCACCGGAAAAGCCAACGATGCGAATATCGCGCCCGGTGGCCGACAGGTTGTCCTCAAGAAACGCCTGCAGGATGCCCCGGTCGCGCTCGGAGTTCTGTGCCAGCGCCGGCATGGGCAAAAGCCAGGCTGCCAGCATCATCACGGCGACCACGCGCATATATGCCAGCGCCCAGGTCAAAACGACTGTCCGATGCCGATGTAGATTTGCACGCCGTCCCCGGTACTGCCCGACACGGGGGCCGCCACATCCAGCCGGATCGGCCCCACGACCGTGTCATAGCGCAGGCCAAGCCCGGCGCCGGCGTGCCAGTCGCCCGATCCATCGAAAAACGCCTCGGAGCCGACATAGCCGGCATCGACAAAGCCCACGGCGCTGAAATCACCGCGCACCTTGGCGCGCAGTTCACCCGACAGACCGACAAAGCTGCGTCCGCCGGATTTCAGGCCGCCAGTGGTCACACCAAGCGACTGATAGGGCTGGCCCCGCACCGTGCCGCCGCCGCCCGAATAGAACAGGAACCGTGGTGGCGTCCTGTCCAGCGCGGCCCCCAGCAGCGATCCAACCTGTGCCCGACCCGCCAGAACGAACCGTGCGTCATCATCCAGAGCGCGATAGGCGCGACCGTCCAGCATCAGGCGCCCGCCGGAATCGGCGCCCTCGATGCCTATGAAAGGCGTGATGTCGGCACGCAGAAAGCTGCCGCTTGTGGGGTTCAGGATTTCGTCGCGGCGGTCCCACGTCAGGGAAACAGGCAAGGTGAACAGCGTGAAGTCGCGGGTGCCGAAGGCGTCGGTGGTATCCTCGGTCTCAAGCCCCAGACCGACCTCGACCTCCAGCGTGTCGGAAAAGATCCGATGCGCGCCGACAATGATGCTGGCGCGGTCGGTTTCGAACTCGGGTTCGTCCAGACGCTCGACCAGGCCCTGAAACCAGAAACTGGTGTCGGGGCCATAGCTGGCAGGGCGTTCGCCGCGCACGCTCAGGCGATAGTTGGTGCCGCCGCGTTGCCCGCCGATGCCTGACACCTCGCCTTCGACGCGCAACCGTTCTGCCCCGCCCAACAGGTTGCGATGCATCCAGAAACCCGACAGGCGCAGCCCTTCAAAGCTGCTGATCTCGGCCCCGGCCCCGATGCGGCGGGGGGCCTCGTCGACCAGTTGCGCGGTGACATCCATGCGGTTGTCGGGCGGCACGATCGTGCCTTCCTCCAGCTGAACCGAGCGGAACGCCCCGGTGCGGCGCAACCGCTGGGCCGACAGGCGCAGCGCCTCGGGCGAAAACACCTCGCCCTCGGGCAGGCCCGCGATCTTGCGCACGCGGCGCGGGGTGACGGCACTGCCGGGGGCCACCTGCAGACTGCCAAAGCGCACCAGCGGGCCGGGGGCCAAGTCCACCTGCGCATCCAGACGGTTCGCGGCGTGATCGGCGGTGATCTGCTGGCCCGCAACCTCGGCGCGGGCATGGCCGGCTTCGCGCCAGCCCTCGACCGCGCCCTGCGTGGCATCGCGCAGAACGGTGGCGCGGGCACGCTGGCCGGTGGCGAACGCGGTCGGCAGGGCATGGTCGGGGGCAAGTGGCGCTATGCGGGTGGTGCCGAACCGGAAGGGCCGGCCCGGATCGACCGACACGGCGATGGTGCTGATCTGCTCAGGCGTGTCCAGTGGCGGGATCAACGCGGCCTCGCGCCCGTCGATCAGGATCGAGACCCGGCCGCTGTAATAGCCGTTGGCATACAGCGTCTCGACAAGGCGGTTGTAGTCTGACAGCGCCGCCGACAACAGGTCCTGTGGTTCGGTCGTGCCCTCGGCCTGTGCGCTGCGCAGGATCGAGGCGGTGTTCAACTCGGGCTCCAGCGTCTCGGCGGCTGGGCCGGTCACCGAAAGGTCCAGACTGTCGAGCGCCAGGACGGGCGACCACGCCCCGATTGCCAGACTTGCCGACACAGCCAGGGGTGAAAGGCGCAGGTAGCCCAAGATGCGACCCTTTCCGATACGAAAGCACATATCCAACAGTCATAGAAGCTTACCGCCGCGAGGGCCATGCGGATTTGGCCAATCGGCGGAAAACTGTTGATGACTTTATCGCGAGATCGCGGCCTTGTCAGGGCAACAGGTACAGCCAGACCCAGATCGTGCCGATCGACAGGGCGGTGGCGAGCAGGATCGATGATGCGGCGACGCGGCGGGCGCGGCCATACATGTTGGCAAAGACATAGGCGTTGATCCCCGGTGCCATCGCCGCAGTCAGGATGGCCGAGCGAAATGCCTCGGTCGGCAGTTTGTACAGCGTGCCCATCATCCAGGTGACGCTGGGATGCAGGATCAGCGACACCGCGCAGACATAGGCGATGATGCGGAAGTCCCCGTCAGGGCGATAGCGGTACAAGACGCCGCCCATTCCGAACAGCGCGCAGGGGATGGCCGCGCGCACCAGCATGTCCACCGCGTCGTTGAGGATTTGCGGCACCGGTGCACCGCTCAGGTTGACGGCAAAGCCCAGCAGGATGCCGATCACCAGCGCGTTGCGGAACATCGCGCGCGCCACCTTGGCAGGCAGGGCGCGGGCGGGCGTGCCGCGGGCGCGGGCAATCTCCATCGCGGTAATGCCCAGACCATAGCAGAACGGCGAATGGATGGCGACAATGGCATAGTTGGACTGCAATGCATCTGTGCCATAGGCGCGTTCGGTCATCGCCAGACCCAGCATCAGCGAATTGGCGAACAGGCAGGCAAAGCCGATCGCCACCGCATCCTCCCAGTCGCGGCCGAACAGATAGCGCCCGCCCAGCAAGCCAACGGCAAAGCCCGTGGTCGACCCGGCATAGAAGCTGACCAGCAGCGCCAGGTCGAAATTCTGCCCCAGATCCAGCGTCGAGATGGCGCGGAACAACAGCGCCGGAATGGCGAAATTCTGGGTGAAAGCCATCAGGCCATCCACGCCGCCCTCGGAAAACCAGCCGCGCCAGACGGCGACATAGCCGAACCCGATCACGGCAAAGACCGGCAGGATGACATCAAGCAGCGCCTGCATTACCGGGCCTTTTCACGGGTTGAGAGTGCGGGATGCCTCCGGCGGGAGTTTATCCGGCAAGATGAAGTTCGGACCGGGCGCAAACAGTTATACCGTATAACGAATAACCATCCCGTCATAGGCCGGGGTGATATGCTCGGGCGTTTCGTCCGCGACGGTCTGGTAATCCAGATCGATGTGCATGTTGGTCAGCACCGCCCGGCGCGGGGCCAGTTGGGTGATCCAGTCCAGCGTCTGGTCCAGATGCGCGTGCGTCGGGTGAGGCGTGCGGCGCAGCGCGTCGACGATCCAGCAATCCAGACCCTGCAACACCGGCCAGGCGTCATCGTAGATTCTGAGCACATCCGGCAAATAGGCCAGGTCACCCACCCGGAATCCCAGCGCGTCGATGGCCCCGTGGTTGACCTTGAACGGCGTCAGGGTGATCGGCCCGCCTGCCCCGTCCACGGTGACATCGCCCTTGATCGTGTGCATGTCCAGGATCGGGGGATAGGGGCTGTCGTCGGGCTGGACAAAGGCATAGCCGAACCGGGAATACAGATCATTCTGCGTGTCGCCATCGGCCCAGACCGGCAGGCGCTTGCGCATGTTGAACACGATCATCCGCAGATCGTCGAGGCCATGGACATGATCGGCGTGGCTGTGGGTCCAGATCACGCCATCCAAGGCGCCCACGCCCGCATCCAGCAACTGGCTGCGCAGATCGGGCGAGGTGTCGATCAAAACACGGGTGAGGCCCGCCTCGGTTTCACGCTCGATCATCATCGAGCAGCGACGGCGGCTGTTTTTCGGGTTCGTCGGGTCGCAATCGCCCCAATGCCCGCCAAGACGCGGAACGCCGCCGGATGATCCGCAGCCAAGGATGGTGAAACGCAGCTCGGCCATCAGGCGGCGGCCCTCCATTGCGCGGCTTTCCAGAACAGGCGGTCGAAATTGGCCTGCGTCTGCGCAGCGAAATCGGGGTATGGCATGCCGAACACCTCGGCCGCGACCTGCGCGGTGTGCGCGGTATAGGCGGGTTCGTTGCGCTTGCCGCGATGGGGCTTGGGGGCAAGATAGGGTGCGTCGGTTTCCACCAGCACGCGCTCGACCGGGGCGGCGGCGAAAATTTCGCGCACTTCGGAGGATTTTGGAAAGGTGGCGATGCCCGACATCGACAGGTAGAACCCCAGCTCCAGCGCCGCGCGGGCCAGATCCGGCCCAGACGAAAAGCAGTGCATCACGCAGGTATAGGGCCGGTCGCGGTGCATTTCGGTCAGGAGGCGCGCCATGTCGTCATCGGCGTCACGCGCATGGATGATCAGCGGCAGACCGGTTTCCTGTGCGGCCTGAATATGGATGCGCAGCGATTTCTTCTGCACCTCGGCACTGTCGGCGGTGTAGTGATAATCAAGCCCGGATTCGCCGATGCCCACGAATTTCGGATGTTGCGCCAGCGCCACCAGTTGATCCACGGCTGCCAAAGGTTCGTCAGCCGCGCTCATCGGGTGGGTGCCGGCGGCATAGAACACCGGCGCGTGATCTTCGGCGATGGCGCGCACCTGCGGTTCGTTGCGCAGCCTGGTGCAGATCGTGACCATGCGGGTCACGCCCGCATCAACCGCACGGGCGATGACGTCGGGCAGTTCATCGGCGAAATCGGGAAAATCCAGATGGCAATGGCTGTCGGTGATTTCGGGCGTTTCGGTCATAGCGTCCTTCGCGGCTTACGCGGCGGTTTGCTGAATCTTGAAGACCGTATCTAGGACAAGGGAGGCAGGGTCAAGGTTGACTGCCCGTGCATGGCCTACCCGTGCGCTGATGGTTTGCGCCAGATCGGCCCAGGCGCGGGCATGGCGCGGCGTGGGGGCCAGCCGTGCCAGCAGATCGGATTCGCCCGGGGCGGCGGGCACTTGCGGGGGGTGGCCCATCGCCCCGGTGCGCGCCAACCGCGCCAGCAGCAGATCCTGCAGGTGAAACAACAGATCCAGCCGCGCCTCGGCCCCGCGCGCGGCGGCCAGTTCGGCCAGTTTCAGCGCGCGCGGCCGATCCAGCCGGGGCAGTGTCGCATACAGCGCCACAAGATCAGCATAGAGTTTCAGCCCGTCCAGATTGATCAGGCGCACCGCCTCGCCCACCGATCCGGCGGAAAGCTCGGCCAGAGCGGCGGTATCGGCGGGCGTGTCGACGTCCGCCTGCGCCAGCGCCTGCTTCATGCCTTCAGGCGTCAGGGTGCAAAGCCGCAATTCGCGGCAGCGCGAGCGGATCGTGGGCAGCAGGCGCGAGGGCTGGTGGCTGACCAGCAAAAGGGTGGTGCGGGCGGGCGGCTCTTCGAGCATCTTGAGCAGGGCGTTGGCGGCCTGTGTGTTCATCTCGTCAGCGGCATCGACGATCACCACGCGCCGGCCCCCGTCCGAGGCGGACAGGTGGAGAAAACGGCCAAGTTCGCGCACTTCGGCCACACGGATGTCGTTTGAAAACTTGCCGTCCAGCAGGTTCTTGCGGCGTTCGGAGTCCTGCGAGCCTGCGCCGCCGCGCCGCAGCAGGTGCAACCCGGGTTCAGACAGCGCGCGCAGCCGATGCGCCACCGGGTGATCGGGGTCGATGTGCAAGGACGCCGGGGGCGGCGGTGCGCCGAACAGGCCATCCTCCTGCGCGTCAGGCGTCGCCAGCAGAAAGCGCGCGATGGCCCAGGCCAGCGTCGCCTTGCCCACGCCGCGCGGGCCGGTCAGCAGCCAGCCGTGGTGCAGACGGCCCGAATTCCAGCTGTCCAGAAACCCGGCCTGCGCTATATCCTGACCGATCACCCGCGCCGTGTGGCGCGGATGGGGGGCTCCGGCGATGCGGTCTGGTTCGGGGGTGTCTGTCTCGCTCATTTCAGGCGCGGTTCTACGACGGCGCGCACCTCGGCTGCAACCGCGTCGATCGCCTGCGCGCCGTTCACGATGACGATGCGGTCGGGGTGCTGCGCGGCCAGGTCAAGGAACCCTGCGCGCATCCGCTGCTGCAAATCGGCGCCGAAGGTCTCGAACCGTTCCTCGCCGCCGTTGCGCCCCAGCGCGCGCGACAATCCGGTGGCCGGGTCCATGTCGATCAGCACGGTCAGGTCAGGCTCGACCCCAATCATCAGATCATGCAGCGCATCGACCCGCGCGCGCAGGCCCGGGCCGCGCAGACCCTGATACATGCGCGTGCTGTCGGCAAAGCGGTCGCAGATCACCAGCTTGCCTGCCGCCAGCGCGGGCCGGATCGTGCGTTCCAGGTGGTCGCGCCGGGCGGCCGTGAACAGCAGCAACTCGGTTTCCGCCGACCAGCGGTCGGGATCGCCTTCAAGCACAAGCCGCCGGATATCCTCGGCCCCCGGGCTACCGCCCGGCTCGCGGGTCAGGACAACATCGTGCCCCATTGCACGCAGGCTGTCAGCCAGCATCCGGGCCTGGGTGGATTTGCCGGACCCGTCGATGCCCTCGAAACTGATGAAGCGCGCAGGCGCGTGCCGGGTCAAAACGCGCCCTCGGGCCCTTCGTTCAGCTTGCGCAAAAGCACGGTCGAGGCGGTGGTGATGCGCGAGATGAAGCCGCCGTTGTCGATCGCGCGATCCGCAACCAGCGTCACCCGGGTTTCGGGCAGGCCTTCGGGGGCAAAGATCAACTCGGCCAGAGGCTGGCCCTTTTCGATGGGCGCGCGCACCGGACCGGTATGGACGACCTCGGCAGGCACGTCATCGCCGCTCAGCACCGGCAGCAACACGGTCAGATCCTCGGCCGGCACCAGCCCGACGGTGGGTTCGGCCCCCATCCAGACATCGGCCTGCGCGATCACCTGACCCTGCGTGGCAAGGCGGCGTTCGGCAAACTGGCGAAAGGCCCAGTTGACGATCGCCTGGCTTTCCTCGGCGCGGGCCTGCGCGCTGGGAAGCCCGTTGACCACGAACACCACGCGCCGGTCCCCCTGTTGCGCCGAACCGGCAAGGCCATACCCAGCCTCTTGCGTATGGCCGGTTTTCAGCCCGTCCGCACCGATACCCAGACCCAGCAGCGGGTTGCGGTTGCGCACGTTCTGGGGCGCGCGCCCATCGAACAGGAACTCGGTTTCCGCGAACATCTGGTAGAATTCGGGGAAATCCTCGATGATCTTGCGCGACAGCAGGGCCAGATCACGCATGCTCATGACGTGGCCGTCCGCGGGCCAGCCGCTGGCATTCTTGAAGGTCGAGTTCGTCAGGCCCATCAATTGTCCGCGCTGGGTCATCAGGCGGGCAAACCCGGCCTCGGTGCCATCGGGGCTGAGGGTTTCGGCAATCACCACGCAGGCATCATTGCCGGACAGTACGATGATGCCGCGCAGCAGATCCTCGACGCTGACCCGGTCGGTGGTGTCCAGGAACATGGTCGATCCGCCAAAGCTCATCGCGTGGCTTGAAACGGGCAGCGTCTCGTCCAGCCGCAACCGACCGTCGCGCACCGCCTCGAACGCCATATACAGCGTCATCAGCTTGGACATCGAGGCCGGCGGCAGCGGCTGATCGGCATTCTTGGACAGCAAAATAGTGCCGGTCTTGATATCCACCACAAAGGCGGCGCTGGCACGGGTGTCAAAGGCCTGTGCCGGCAGGGCAAGCATCAGGCACGCCAGAAGCGGGGCAAAGGCGCGTTTGGCGAAACGAAGCATGGCGGCGGTTTCCTTTATTCTTGACCAGATCAGGCCGTCAGTTGGTCACAGCGTAGGCATCCGCAAAGCCCTTGTCCTTGATCTTTTTCAGCAGTGTCGCGCGCTCGGATGCGCTGGTGGCTGGTCCGACCATCACGCGCCAGAAGGTCTTGCCAGCCGTGGTCTGCTCCTTGACGGTCGGCACCATGCCTGCGGTACGCATGGATTGCGCGGTGTTCTGGGCATTGGTTTCGACGCTGAAGATGCCGATCTGGATGAACGGCTTGTCAAGGCCCGACGCGCGGGGCGGCGCGGAAGGCGCAGGCGTGGAGGCAGGTTGCGCGGCAGGCGCAGAGGCCTCCGGCCGGGCCTGCGGCCCCGTTTCTGCGGCAGTGATGGCGGCGCTGGCCACGGTCAGGGCATCGGGATCGGCCTCTGCCGGGCCAAGTTCGGTCTGGGCCACCTGCGCAGGGGCATCCAGCGTCTCTTCGCCCTCGGCCTGCGGCTGGTCGCCATCGGCGGGCACTTCCTCGCGCCGCAGGGCGGTGATGTTGAGCTCCATCGGCGCGCCTGCCAGCATCCCCAGCGCCGACGCGGCATCCGACGAGACCTGAACCGCCGGGCCCGGGTTTTCGCGCTCGCGGCGAAACAGCGCCCCGATCACGAACTTGTCGTCCTTGGTGCTGCGGATGATCACGCGCTCGGGCTCTTTCACATCCGGATGCGCCACCCAGACTCCACCCAGCGACGGACGACCATCCCAGAGACCGGCCTCGGTTACCTGAAACACTTCGGGTGCCTCGATATCGCGCTCCACCAGCCTGACCGATTGCGCATTCGCCGTCACCTCGGCGCCGGTGTCGGGCCGTTGTTCGAACAGGTTGAACTGACCCGCCTCGTCGCAGCCGGCCAGCGCCAGCACGACCACGCTGCCCAAGGCCAGACGGCTTGCGCGCGCCGCCGGTCGTCTGCCCATCGCCCTGATGTTCATGTCTTGCCCCTTGCCCTTTGCGCGGCGTCCCGCGCGCTGTGCCGGTTTACCCGGTCCTATGATGCCTCACATCCCCCGGAAACACCGGGGTCTTTCGCAGAAGATAGCGCCAGTCAGCGTTCAAGAAAAGAGTCCAGCCGCCAATCGGCGAAAATCCCCTTGAACATTGGTGCCTTTCTGACTCATACCCGGGCACGGCCCCGCGGAGGAGTGGCAGAGTGGTCGATTGCACCGGTCTTGAAAACCGGCGTGCGTGAAAGCGTACCGTGGGTTCGAATCCCACCTCCTCCGCCACTTGCCCCCGCGAAAGCGTTCTCCCGATCCGGCTCCGGCCGGATTTTCTCGTTGTTTTCGAGGGTTATGGGGGTAGGGCTGAGCACCGACGCTTGGGCCAAGAGGCACGGAAGCGGTCTCTCATGGCCGATATTCTCTGGACCTGATGACTGCGCCCGTTTGGTGAATTTCTTATAAAACCTTGTAATAGATGAAGAAAATCCAGCGTCCGAAATTGCTTGGATTGGAGTCGCGTTTGCGTCTGCCGCGACCGGGTTCGGAAGTTCTCAGGCCATCGCCCTTTCGAGCCTTTGCTTCCGACGCTCCCAATCGGGCATCACGTTGTCGAGGAGCTCGAAAAAGGCAGCGCCAGATGCGGTTGAGCGCGGCGTCGGCCTTGGTCCACACGGCGCTTCTCGCCGCGGGCAGGCGCTGATCGAGAACGTCGAGGACTCGATGGGCGGGCTCTCGGCCGGCGCGGTGCAGATCCGGGCCGAATGCGGCTCGGCCTTCTTCGCCAATCTCGCGGCCCACAAGGAGGTGCGCGAGACCTATCTCAACACCGCCGCCGCGGCCGATCTGCGGGGCCGCGTGGCCGACGAGGTGAGCTTCGGCGGCATCACCTTTCTCGATGGAAAGCCCGGGTTGGTTCTCAAAGGAAATCAACGGCGAAGGACGGCAAGATCAGTCTCCTCCCGAAAGCCAGGCAACCAGATAACAGGATGATATAACATAAATTTTCCTGTCTCGGGCGACGACTTTTGTGAGATTGTTACGCACCTGAAGCTAAACCGTCATCTTCGAGCTGTAGCGCATCAGCACGCCTAATGAGGGCGTCGCTGAGGAAGGAACGCTATGAGAAAGACAATCGCAGCATCCGTGCTGGCCCTGACCGCAGCAGGCGCCGTGCACGCGCAGGATATCCCGCAGGCCGACAACGACTGGTTCGTCGCCGGTCAGGCACGCCTGCAGGCCGAACTGGCCAAGCAGGTCAACACCAACCGCGCGCTGAACATCATCCTGCTGATCTCGGATGGCAACGGCGTCGGCACCAACTACGCCTCGCGCCTGTTCGCCGGCCAGCAGGAAGGCGGCTTCGGCGACGAATACGTCCAGCCCTTCGAGGCGTTCCCGAACCTCGCGCTGGTCAAGACCTACAATGTCAACGCCCAGACCCCGGACAGCGCCGGCACCGGCACCGCGATGATGTCGGGCGTCAAGACCAAGGCCGGGATCGTCGGCGTGAACGAGAACGTGGTCCGTGGCGACTGCTCGACCCTGCCGGGCAACACCGTGGCCTCGATGAACGAGATCATGACCGCGATGGGCAAGGAAACGGGCATCGTGTCCACCGCGCGCATCACGCATGCAACGCCGGCCTCGGCCTATGCCAAATCTGCGGACCGCAACTTCGAAGCCTCGGTGCCCGAGGGCTGCGACACGCAGAAGGACATCGCGACGCAGCTGTTCGACGCGATGATGGCCGGCACGATCGACGTGGCGATGGGTGGCGGCAAGCGCAACTTCCATGCCGATGAGGGCGGTCGCCGTCTGGACGGCATGAACCTGATCGAGATGGCCGAAGCCGAAGGCGTGCAGTTCGCCGACAGCCAGGCATCCTTCGACGGGCTGACGCTGGACGGCACGCCGATCCTGGGCCTGTTCGAGAACAGCCACATGATGTACGAAGCCGACCGTTCGGACGAGCCGAGCCTCGCCGAGATGACGGCCGCCGCGATCACCGCGCTGTCGGCCAAGGCGGGCGACAACGGCTTCTTCCTGCAGGTCGAGGCGGGCCGCGTGGACCACGCCAACCATGCCGGCAACCTGGCCCGCGTGGTGCGCGACCAGAAGGCGTTCGCCGACGCCGTGGCCATGGCCGACGAAATGACCGATGACGCGGACACGCTGATCATCGTCACCGCCGACCACGAGCACGCGATCTCGTTCAACGGCTATTGCGGGCGCGGTTCGAACATCCTGGGCCTCTGCATGGGCATCGACGGGGCCGGCGTTGGCCACAATGGCGAGCCCGAGCTTGCCTCGGATGGCAAGCCCTACACCGTGGCGGGCTACCTGAACGGCGCCGGCTCGGTTCTGATCGAGCAGCCGGACGGGTCGTATTTCGGTGCGCGCCCGAACGTGACCGAGGAAGAGGCGACCGACCTCGACTACCCCCAGCAGGCGCTGGTGCCCAAGTCTTCGGAAACCCATGCGGGCGAGGATGTGGCCGTCTATGCCAAGGGGCCCTGGGCCCATCTTCTGGACGGCACGATCGAGCAGAACGTGATCTTCCACGTGATGCACCACGCCGCGACCGTCGAGTGATCGCACCCTCGTGACATGGCATCGGCCCGGGGGCGTCACCCCGGGCCCCTGTCTTTTGCCGGTCACACTCTTCGTTTAGGTGCACAGGCGAAGACCCTTCGACAAGGAGCCTAAAGATGAAGCGCCGCACTTTGCTGACGACGGGCCTTGCCCTTGCCGCGACCCCGATCCTGACCGGGCGGGCGCGGGCGGAAGATGCCGCCAGGATCCGCGACCTCTACTCCGGCGGCCGCACACTGAGCGACTGGGCGCAGTCCAACGTGGGCGACCGCGTCACGTTCGAGGGCTACATGGCCCCGCCGCTCAAGGCGAACTCGAAATTCTTCGTGCTGACCGCGTTGCCGATGTCGGTCTGCCCCTTCTGCGAGACCGAGGCCGAGTGGCCCGACAACATCGTCGCGGTCTATTCGAAGCGCGTGATCGACGTGATCCCCTTCAACCGCAAGATCGAGGTGCGCGGTCGCTTGGAGACCGGATCGTATCGCGATCCCGAAACCGGCTTCCTGTCGCTTGTGCGGCTCGAGGATGCGACCTACGGCTGATGGGCCTGCCGCTCGCCATACGCGACCTCCAGGTCACTGGGCCGAATGGCCGCGTGCTGCTGGCGGTCGATGCGCTTGACGTGGCACCGGGCAGCCTCGTGGGTGTGCGTGGGCCGTCGGGCGCGGGCAAGTCCACGCTGCTTCATGCTCTTGGCGGGCTGTTGCCGGCCACCGGCACGGTGCGATGGGGAGACACCGACCTGCTGGCCCTGGCGGACGAGCGTCGCACCGGCTTCCGCGCCAACCATATCGGCATGATCTTCCAGGACTTCCTGCTTTTCGAGGAGTTGGGCAGCGCGGACAATGCGGCGCTGTCGGCGATGTTTGCGCCCCGCGCCCGCCGAATTGAGACCCGTGACGCGGCCGCCGCCAACCTGCGGCGTCTGGGTCTGGAGCCTGGCTCGCGCCCGGTGGCGAGCTTTTCGGGCGGCGAACGCCAGCGCGTCGGCGTGGCCCGGGCGCTCGCGTCGAACGCGCCGATCCTGCTGGCCGACGAGCCCACCGCCAGCCTGCACCGCGAAGCCGCCGACGCGCTGATCGGCGATCTGGTTGCCCTGACGCGCGAGCATGGCCGCACCCTGATTGCCGTCAGCCACGACATGCACCTGCTGGACCGGATGGACCGCGTGCTGTGGGTCGAGGACGGCATCCTGCGCACGGAGGGCCAGGATGCTGCGTGATTTCTGGGAGGGGCTGCCGGTTCTGGTGCAGGACGTGGCCGTGCTGTTGACGCTGCTGGCGCCGCTGCTGGTGATCGGCGCGCTGCTCTTGCGCGGCTTCGCGCCCTGGCCGCTGGTTCGCGCTGTGCTGTGGCGGTTCCGCTGGGCCAACGCCATGTTCGTCGCGCTCATCGCGATTTCCGTGGGCATGGGGATCGGGCTCATCGCGCAGGAACGCGGGCTGCGGCAGGGCACGGCGGCGGCGGCCGACAAGTTCGACCTGATCGTGTCGGCGCCGGGCTCGGAAATGACGATGATGCTGGCCACGGTGTTCCTGCAGCCGTCGGACGTTCCGCTGCTGGATGGCGAAACTTACAACAGCGTCGCGAACCACCCCAATGTGGACGTCGCCGCCCCGCTGGCCTTCGGCGACAGCTACGACGGCGCGCCGGTCATCGGCACGACCGAGGATTTCGCGCGCCACCTGTCGGACGACCGGATCGAGGGCCGCGTCTGGCAAACCCCGTTCGAGGCGATTGCCGGAGCGGCCGCCCCGGTGACGATGGGCCAGGCCTTCACCCCCGCCCACGGCATAGGGGACGAGGCCGACCCGGGCGCGCACGATCTCGTCGATTTCACCGTGGTGGGCACCATCCCGCGCACCGGCACCCCATGGGATCGCGCGATCCTTGTTCCGGTCGAGGCAGTCTGGGAGGTTCACGGCCTTGCCAACGGCCATGCGCCTGCCGCGGGCGACCAGCTTGGCCCGCCCTTTGATGCGGCTTACTTCCCCGGCACACCCTCGATCATCGTCCGGGCCGAGGCGCTCTGGGCCAATTATGCCCTTCGGTCCGAATTCAACCGCGCGAACGAGACGATGGCCTTCTTTCCCGGCACTGTGCTGGCGAACCTCTACCGCGTGATGGGCGACGTCCGGCAGGTCATGTCGATCATGTCGATGGTCACGCAGGTACTGGTCGCGGCCTCGGTGCTGCTCGGCCTGTTCATCCTGACGCGGCTGTTCCGGCGGCAGGTGGCGATGCTGCGCGCGCTCGGCGCGCCGCGCCGCTTCGTCCTATCGGTGGTCTGGAGCTATGCCGCGAGCCTGCTGGTCGCCGGCACCGCCGCGGGCATCGTCCTGGGTGTCGCTGCCACCGCCGCGATTTCCACGGTGGTCACGCAGCGCACCGACATCCTTGTGAACGCCTCGCTCGGCTGGGGGGAGATCCACCTGGCCGCTGCCTTCCTTGCCGGCACGAGCCTGCTGTCGGTCCTGCCTGCCCTTGCAACCCTGCGCCAGCCCGTCGTCGAGGGGCTGCGCGCCTGACTTGTCCGGAGACCTGCCATGCCCCGCATCTCATCCACCACCAGCCTTCTCGCCCTGCTGGCCGCGCTGGCCCTGACCGGACCCGTCGCAGCGGATGAGGGCCACGACCACGACGCCGAGACCGCCGAGGCGCACGACGAAGCGCACGGCCACGATGACGACCACGGGCACGGCGACGACGACGACGACCACGACCACGACGACGATCATGCGGACGAGGGCGACGATGCCCACGCCTTCGAGGGCGCCGGCGTAAAGGTCGTGCATCCCTGGATGAACGCGACCTCCGGACGCGAGGCGCTGATCTTCTTCGAACTGGAAAACACCGGCGCCGAGTCGGTGTCGCTGAGCGGAGCCGAGGTGCCGTTTGCCGAGGAGGCAATGCTCGTCGGCTTCGCTCTGGAGGGCGGCGAAGGCACCTACCAGGCGCTGCCTTTCGTGCCGGTGCAACCTGGCCGCAGCCTCGACCTTGCCCCCGAAGGTCTGGCCATCCTTGCCTCTGGTCTGACGCGGAGCTTCGAAGAAGGCACTACCGCCAGCATCACGCTGCTGACGTCTGCCGGTGAAATCGCCCTGACCGTGGCGGTTGAGTCGAAAAACGCTCGACAGCACAGCCATGCGGGGCACAACCACTGACAAGGCGATCAGTCGGCACCGGAGGCGCGGGACCGCTACGGCAGACTTGGCGTCTGGGGAATATCCTGTACGGTTCTGCAGGATCTCTTTTCGATCACGGTCATCGAAATGTCGGTTTCGGACCTTCGTCGCGTCGCTCAGGATTGTCTGCAAAGGGCCGTGAGCGTCGATCAGAGCAAGGCTTGCTGCTGCTCGGGCCACTCCACCGGAAACGGCTCCAGCACCCGCCCCAACGTCACTTCCGGCCCCTGCTTCCCGTCGAGGATCGCCTCGACGATGTCGGGCGCGAGCAGTGTGAGCCGCAGAACGCGGGTCATGTAGGAGGGAGCGATGCCCTCGCGCTCTGCCAGTTCGGAAATCGACGCGAACTCGCCCGACTCCAGCATCCGCTTCCAGCGGAACGCGCGGGCCAGCGCCTTGACCAGTGTGTTGTCTGTCCGCCGCGGTTGCGTGGCACCCTCAGGCAATTGCATCTCCTTCCGCCCGCCGCGCTTCACAACGCGGAACGGGACGTGGAGTGTCACGGTTTCGGGGACTGGCGCGCCGCGCGTCACGCAGCTTCTCCGATTCCACCGACCAGCATTTCGCGGGCTAGACCGCCGAGGCCGTCGACGCGCAGGCGGAAGTTGAGACCGTTCGCGCCGATATCGACGCGCTCGACCAACAGCGTGACAATGCGCGTCTGCTCTGCGGGGAACAACTCGTCCCAAAGCGGATCGAGCTGCTGGAGGGCTGAACGCGCGTCGTCCTCGGTGATGTCGTCGGCGTGAGCCCGCGCCCCCTTCCAGGTCCCCGCCACGATCTCGGGCTGGCGGAACACGGCGCGGAGCTGGTCGATGACGGCGGCCTCGATCTCGCCAGCTGGCACGCGGCCGACTGGGCATGATCCGGCGCCGTGTTTCAGCACCGTCTGGCTGACGTAGTAGCGGTACAGCCGTCCGCCCTTGCGGGTGTGGGTTGGTGAGAACGCGGCGCCATCGGGGCCGAAGAGCAGCCCCTTCAGCAGCGCGGGCGTCTCGGCGCGGGTACGAGCGGCGCGCTTGCGCGGGCTCTCCTGCAGGATGGCGTGGACACGGTCCCACGTCTCTTGGTCGATGATGGCGTCGTGCTCGCCGGGATAGCTCTCGCCTTTGTGGACCGCCTCGCCGATGTAGGCGCGGTTGCTGAGCATCCGATAGACGTACTTCTTGTCGATCCTGTTCCCGCGCGGGGTGCGGATGCCGCGCGCGCCGACCTCCCGCGCCAGTTCCGTGCATGACCCGATCTCGAGGAAGCGGGCGAAGATCCAGCGCACATGCGCGGCGCTCTCGTCGTCGACCACCAGCTTCCGGTTCTCGACGCGGTAGCCGAAGGGCGGCACCCCGCCCATCCACATGCCCTTCTTGCGGCTGGCGGCCACCTTGTCGCGGATACGCTCGGCCGTCACCTCGCGCTCGAACTGGGCGAAGGACAGCAGGATGTTGAGCGTCAGCCGGCCCATCGACGTGGTGGTGTTGAACGACTGCGTGACCGAGACGAACGTCACGCCGTTCCGGTCGAACACCTCGACCAGCTTTGCGAAGTCGGCGAGCGAGCGCGACAGGCGGTCGATCTTGTAGACCACGACCACGTCGACCAGCCCGTCCTCGATGTCCTCCAGCAGCTGCTTCAGGCCGGGCCGCTCCAGCGTGCCGCCGGAGATGCCGCCGTCGTCATACTGATCGCGCACCAGCACCCACCCCTCGGACCGCTGGCTGGCGATGAACGCCTCGCAGGCCTCGCGCTGGGCATGCAGGCTGTTGAACTCCTGCTCCAGCCCTTCCTCGGAGGATTTGCGGGTGTAGACCGCACAGCGCAGCTTGCGGACGACCTTCGATTTTTCCGGCGACTTCGTCATGTTCGCCCCCTGTGGTTCTTGAGCCCGAAGAACACCCACCCGTTCCAGCGCGTCCCGGTGATGGCCCGCGCGATGGCGGACAGCGACTTGTAGGGACGCCCCTGCCACTCGAAGCCATCGGCTGTGACGGTGACGACCTGTTCGACGCCCTGCCACTCGCGCAGCAGCCGCGTTCCGGTGATCGGGCGGTTGCGGTCGGCGCGGATGCTGCGCTTCGTCCTGTCGCCGCCGTCCAGTTCCTCGCCCAGCCGTTCCAGCCGCCGGATCGTCTCCGGTTTCAGCCCGCCATAGGCGAGTTCCTGGATGCGATAAGCTATGCGGCTTTCGAGATAGCGGCGGTTGAACGGCGGCGGCTCGCTGTCGAACAGGTCGCGCCACTGCTTCTTCAGGTCGGGCGTCGGCGTGGTTTTAAGCGCGGCCAGGCGCGCGGGAATGGGATCGTGGGTCGTCATGCGGTTCTCCGGTGAGTTGGAGTTGCATGACGGCATTGGTCGGGCGGATAGTGTAGGCAACGTTCTCCAGTATCTTCAGATAATTCGCCCCCATCCCGCATCCGCAACCGGACCAGCCCGAGCGCCAGCAGGCCGCACAACTCGGTGCGGCGCTCTGCCGGCGTCATCGCCGAAGGGGCGAGCGGGTTGGGGCGACGAATGGGACCGGGATCGAACATCATGATCCATCGGTGCCGGATTGCGCCGCCGGCCGCGACCTCGGAACGGGTCAGCCCGCGACCGACAGGAAAGGGTGAACCCCTCCGGTGTTGCAACACCTTGGTGGGTTGAGGGGTCAGGGCGTTCCCATTATGTTCGACCGGTCCCCAATTGATTCACGAGGCCGCCCATGTCGCTGCAAACGCTCGATCGTACCCAATGGAGTTATGCAGAGGCGCTGGCCCATGTGCAGACCGTGACCGTCGCGCGGCGCGCAGTGGAAGCGGCAAAGCTGCCGCCGAAGCCTGTGCCGGAATACCAGACCTGGAACCCGCCGCAGGATCCCGCGGTGGCCTGGAAGGCGGAAGGGGAGACCGAGTTGCTCGTCGCGCTGAGGGACGGCGATCTTCTGGCGCAGGGCCGTTACACCGAAGAGCGGACGCATGGCTGGGGAAATGGCGGCAGCAGCAGCGGCTTCGGTCTGCATTCGGGCTACCACACCAGCATCCGCCCGGAGCAGTGGCGCGAGGGCAAGTGTTCATTCGGGCGACTGACCGCGCGGGATTGGGAATTCATCGACATCCGCGTGGCGCGTTTCCTCGTGAAGGCGATCTGGCCGGATTACATCCCGGAGCCGGTGCGGCCTGCACAGGACGCGGCAGATGCGATTTACACCACGCCCTATCTCGAGCTGATGCAGGCGGCGATTGCGAAGTTCGGAATCACGCCCGAGGACCAGGGCAAGAAGGACTGCCTCGTCGACTGGTTCCTCGAACAGCAGATCGAGGGCGAGCCGGTGTCGAACAAGCTGGCCGATGCCATGGCCACGCTGATCAGGCTGCCATCGGCACAGCGCGGCGGCGCGAAGCGGGTGCTGGGGCCCGATCTGCGCCAGACCGGATAGGATCGGCGAGGGCGCCGGCAAACGCGTTGACGAGGACAACGCGATTTGACGGAGGCTGACTTGGGCCCGTCCCGTTAGCCTCGCCCTCAATACGGCTGGTATAGATGCGGCCCCCGGACGCTGGGCGTCTCGATGACGGAGTGAACCGTTCACCCTGTTCGCGCGGACGAGGGGTCAGCCCTCTGATCGGCCGCGGCCGCTGAGGGCGCTCCACAAGGGTCGTTGGGCCCGTTGGGGTTCACCCATGATCTAATTTGATTTCAATGCCTTGCCGGAAGGGGTCACCCCTTTCCGCAGAGGCTTCGCGTGACCGGGCGGACCGGTTCCGACGTCGCGAGAGTGGCCCTAAGGGCGGCAGAACCGGGGGCAACAACGCCCTAATCCGGTTCCCCAGCCCCCGTGTCCGCTCGTCTCCGCCACCTCCTGCGCCCTGCCGCCTCGGCCCACCGGCCGACTGGCGTGCATGCGCCCGTTCCGCGGGGGCGGCGATGAGTGGGCGGGATTGGCGGGCCTTCGATGCGGAGCTGCGCGCCCGCGTGCCGGAGCTGGCGGTGGAGCTTCTGGGCAAGCCGACCTTCCGGGCGGGCCAGGAATGGCGCTGGGGGCGCAAGGGCAGCCTCGCGGTCGTGATCGGCGGCGCCAAGGCGGGCATGTGGTTCGACCATGAGGCGGGCGACGGCGGTGGTTTCGTCGATCTGGTTGGCCGGGATCTCGGTCTCTACCGAGGCGACGCGCTGGACTGGACGGCCGATCGTATCGGCATCGGGCGACGCCATCGGCCGACCCGGACGCACCCGGCGCCATCGTTCCTGTCGACGAACAAGCCGGTTTCACCTCCGGCCCAGCCGGGCGCGGAAACCGCGCCTCAGACGCCTCACGACGATGCGGACCCGGCCGTCTCCCGTGCAGAGGAAGCCGCAGCTTGCGCCAAGCGGATCTGGACCAGCGCACGTCCAGCCCCGGATGACCATTCCTATCTCACTGCCAAGACGGTTGCGCCGCGCGGCTTGCGCATGGACGCGCGCGGACATCTCGTCGTGCCGCTGCAAGACGGCGACGGCCGCCTGCACACTGTTGAGACCATCGGGCCGGACGGGGCCAAGCGCTTTCTGGCCGGCGGGGCCAAGAAGGGGCATTTCGCGTTGGTGGGCGCGGAGCCCGGACCGCTCGCAGAGCCCTCCGGCCCCGTCCTGATCTGCGAGGGCTGGGCGACCGGCGCGAGCCTGCACCTCGCCACGGGCCATACCGTGATCGCGGCGATGGACGCCGGCAACCTGATGCCCGTCGCCGAAGCGCTGCGGGCGCGCTTTCCGGCGGCCGACCTCGTCCTGGTTGCCGACAACGACACGAAGCCCGACCGCGACAGCAATCCCGGCGTCGAGGCGGCCCGCACGGTCGCGCTCGCGGTCGACGGCCGTCTTGCCGTGCCCGACAGCCCTGGCGACGCCAACGACCTTTTCTGCGCCGAGGGTCCGGACGCCGTCGCGGCGCTGGTGGCCAGTGCCGCCCGGATTCCGCCGCCGCCGCCGACATATCCCGCGCCGACCCTCACGCCCGACGAAGCCCGCGCGAGCCTCGCCGAGGCCATCGCCGGCTTCATGGTCGCCATCCCGGACTACTGGGCCGCGGTCGAGGCGGCGCAGGAGGAGGCGAAGACTCCCGACGCGGACCGCGATCCTCTGGATTTCAACATCGTGGCGCGGGCCGCCCTGCCGCCGCTCCTCGGCCTTCCGGTGGACGTGGGTCTCGGCAAGACCTCGAGCGCGCGCACCGCCATCGCCGAGCTGATCGCCGCGGGCGGGCTTGGGCCACGCAAGGTCATCTATGCCGTCCCCCGCCACGATCTCGGAGCCGAACAGGTCGCGGCCTTCGAGGCCTTGGGTCTCACCACCATGCTCTGGAAGGGCCGCACGGCGTCCGATCCCACCGACGACAACCCCGACCGGCTCATGTGCCTCGACACGGAGGCGACCTTCGACGCGCTCGAGATCGAGCATCCGGTCGAACAGAGCTGCTGCAAGGTGAAGACCGGCGCGGAGTTGCTGCTTTGCCCCTGGTTCCACGATTGCGGCTACCAGCGCCAGAAGCCGCTGGCGCAGGCGGCGCAGGTCATCGTCTGCGCCCATGACAGCCTTTTCCACATGAAGCCGCAGGCCATCGGCGAAGTCGGGCTCCTCGTCATCGACGAGGCCTTCTGGCAGTCCGGGCTGCGCGGTCTCGACGGCAAGGCGACGCTGACGCAGGACGGGTTGGAGCCCGGCCGCACCTCGCTCACCTGCTACAACGGCAAGGGAAAGATGGATGTCGGCGCCACCGCCGACCTGATCGCCGCGCGGGAACGGCTCTGCAAGGCGCTGCGGGTCACGGAGCCGGGTCCGCTGCGCCTCGGGCTGCTGGAAGCCGTCGGTCTCACGCCGGACGACTGCCGCAATGCCGCGACGCTGGAACGCCGCCGGATGCGCGACGCGGGCCTCCGTCCCGGCATGTCGCCGGTCGAGCGGCGCAAGCGCATCGAGGCAGTCCTGCCGCCCGCGGGCGAGCCATGGGCGCCGCCCGGGCGCAGCGCCACGCTCTGGCTGATCCTCGCCGAGGCGCTGGAGAACGGCCACGATGTCGCCGGTGCCGAGCTCGTCCACGAGATGACCGAGGCCGGTTCGGTCCGCGCCCTCCGCCTGCGCTGGCGCAGCCGCATGCGGACCGGCTGGGCGGCCCAGGCGCCGATCCTGCATCTCGATGCGACGCTGCGGCCGGAACTCGTCCAGACCTACCTGCCTCGGATCGACATCGGCACGCCCGTCGCCGCCCGCCAGCCCCATGTCCGCGTCCGTCAGGTCACCGGCAGCCCGACCTCGGCCCGCGCCCTGACGCCGGCCGCCGATGCGCCCGAGCGGGATCGCAAGGCCGCCGCCACCCGTCTGCGCGACCTCCGCGCCTGGATCGACCTCCGCGCGCGGCAGTGCCATCGCCCCGGCCAGGCAATCGATCTTTTGGTGGTGGGACAGAAGGCGGCCATCGATGCGCTGCGGTCGGCCGGACTGCCGTCGCGGGTGGAGGCTGTGCATTTCAACGCGCTGAGCGGTCTCGACCGCTGGGGCGGGATCGGCGGCATGGTGATCCTCGGCCGCACGCTTCCCGCGCCGCGCACGGTGGAACTGATCGCGATTGCGCTGACCGGCCGCGAGCCCGCGCCGAACCCGGAGGATGCGTGCTGGTGGTATCCGATGGTGGAGCGCCACATCCGGCTCCCGGGCGACCGGACCGCGCCGCTCGCGATGGAGGAACACGCCGATCCCATTGCCGAGGCCGTGCGCTGGAGCATCTGCGAGGGCGAGCTGATCCAGGCGATGGGGCGCGGGCGCGGTGTCAACCGCACCGCCGCCACGCCGCTCGAGATCAACCTGCTCACGGACGTGGTCCTGCCGGTGACGGTGGACGCGCTGGTGCCGTGGTCCGACCTCCGCCCGACCCGGCGCGACCTGATGGCGCTCACCGGCGTCGTGCTCGAGAACGCCGCGGACATGGCCGCCTGCTTTCCGGAGCTCTGGCCGACCCGCGAGGCCGCGAAGAAGGACGGCCAGAGGAAGGGGACAAATGACTATTATAGAGACCTCTATAATAGCAGATTGTCCCCATCCTCGGCGGAGGTGACCTATCGCCCGCAGGGTCCCGGCCATCGCGCCCGGACCGCCCGCGTCGATCTCTCCCGCATTGCCGATCCGGAAGCCTGGCTCACCAATCGCCTCGGGCCGCTCGCCAGCTTCGAGATGCGGCCGATCGTAGGCGCCGACATCGACGCCCCCGATGCCAACTGCGTCGCGCGCCTCGACGCCCTCGCATCCCGCCTGACCGCCAGCATGCAGGCAGTGCTCGACGCGCGCCGCGCTGCGCTCGAAGCGCTGTCGGCGCGGCTAGACGCCGCGAAGCCCGCCGCCCTGCGCCGCACCCACCACCCCGAACCCACAGAGGAGATAGACGCATGATGTTCGACAGGATGCGTGTCTACGACGCCGGGCGCTTCCACGACACGGAACTGCCCGACTGGTATCGCGAGGCCCAAAGCCTCAGCCAGTCGGAGCGCCTCGATTGGCATTGCGCGCTCGAGCGTGTTCTCGATTGCGAATACACGCTGCTGACGGAGGACTGCACGGCCAGCACCGGCCTCGAAATCCGCTTCTGGCCGAGCGAGACGAACGGCATCCTCGTTCTGATCGAGGACCCCCTCGGGCTCGTCGAGCAGGTCGTCATTTTGAACCCGACCGACTGGCTTCCGTTCCTCTCGAGATACCTCGCACCCCTGATCGCAACCTCGACGCAGAGTGCCCTGCTGCAGATGCAGGGCAGGATCGCCAACACCCTGATCGCATGGGCGCGCCACGGCGAAGGCAGCCATGTCGATCGCGAGACTGGCCTCAGCCGGATCGACCTCGACAACGACCGCGATCGTCGCCGTGCCCAGCAAGCCCGCGCGGCCATGGAAAGAGAGCGACAGGAGGGGCGCGCATGACCGGGATGCGGTTCATGCCGAAAGGCTACGGAGGCGAGCGGCGCGATCCGGATCGCGTGAAACGGGATGGCTGGAAGGAGCAGGGCGTGCTGGCTGTTTCGATTGACGACGAGCGACTGACCTGGCCCGAGAAGGAACTGGTCCGGCAACTCGGGGATCGGCTCTATGGCCAGCGACCGGGACAGCCGGAGACGACCGACGCCTGACCGGATTCTCTGTGGACCCCGGACTCCGGACCGGGGTCCATCGGGGGTCCATGGCCTGCCCGGGGAGTTTCTGGTTCCTTTCCGGGCACTTACGTATACGGGCGGGCGAAGCGCGGGACATCGCCAGCGACAGGGCCGGATTTTTGGGAAGCCACCCGGAAGCCGGAGCCGCGCGCGCCCTGCGCAAACACCAATGAACGCTGACCTTCGGACCGGACACCGCTGGTGGCCGCTGGACCCCGCTTGGAGTCCGGCCCGGCATCCGGAGTCCGGAAGCCACCAGCATCCACCCGCCCGAGGAACCTTGCCCACCATGACGCTGAGCTTCGCCCCAGACGCGATCGAGACGTGGCCGCTGTCGCGCCTCCAGCCCTACGCGAAGAACGCGAAGGCGCATGGGGCGGACCAGGTGGCGAAGATCGCCGCCAGCATGGCGGAGTTCGGTTGGACCGTGCCCTGCCTCGTCGGTGAGGATGGCGAGCTGATCGCGGGCCACGGCCGTGTGCTCGCCGCCACGCAGCTCGGGTTGACCGAAGCGCCGGTGATCGTGCTGGGGCACCTGACCGAGGCGCAGCGCCGGGCCTACCGGATCGCGGACAACAAGCTGACGGAACTCGGCACCTGGGACGAGGCGCTGCTGTCGGCGGAACTGAACGACCTGCTGGCCGAGGATTTCGACCTGTCGCTGGTCGGTTTCTCCGACGGCGAACTCGACAAGCTGCTGGCCTTCGTGCCGGAGGGGGATGAAGAAGTAGGCGGCGCCGGGGGCTCAGTGCCGCCGGTGACCATCCCCGAACCGCCGCGCAACCCGGCGTCGCGCAATGGCGATCTCTGGATCCTCGGCGACCACCGCCTGCTCTGCGGCGACAGCACGAGCCATGACGATGTGCGCCGCCTGATGAACGGCGAGCGCGCCGTGCTGTTCGCGACGGACCCCCCGTATTTGGTCGACTACGACGGCTCGAACCACCCGACCCGCAACAAGGATTGGTCTGCCTCCTACGGCACGACCTGGGACGACAGTTCGCAGGGCGCAGAGCTCTACGACGGCTTCATCGCTGCAGCCGTGGCGGAAGCCATCACCGAGGACGCCGCGTGGTACTGCTGGCACGCCTCGCGTCGCCAGGCGATGCTGGAAGCCTGCTGGGAAAAGGCAGGCGCCTTCGTGCACCAGCAGATCATCTGGGTGAAGGACCGCGGGGTTCTGACCCGCTCCCATTACCTCTGGAAACACGAGCCCTGCTTCATGGGCTGGCGCCGCCCGAACCGCCCGCCGAAGGTGGCCGAGCAGACGCTGCCATCGACCTGGGAGATGCCTTCCTTCGCCAAGGACGAGCGTCCCGACCACCCGACGCCGAAACCGCTCGACGCCTTCGGCATCCCGATGCGCCAGCACGTCGCCCGAGGCGGCCTCTGCTACGAGCCCTTTTCGGGGTCGGGTTCGCAGATCATCGCAGGCGAGGCCAACTGCCGCCGCGTCTTCGCGATGGAAATCAGCCCGGCATATGTCGATGTCGCTGTCGAACGTTGGCAGGCCGAAACCGGCCGCGACGCGGTTCTCGACGGCGACGGACGCACCTTCGCGCAGGTGAGAACCGAGCGGCTGGGCGACGGTGCCGAAGCCCCGGCCCATACGCCGGACACGGACGCAGCCCCCGAACCTGCGCGAAAGCGCAAGACCACCGCATGAAGCAGTCGCGCCTCATGTCGCTGGTCGAATCCGTCGCCAACGTGATCGTCGGCTACGGCGTTGCGGTCGTCACGCAGATCCTGATCTTCCCGGTCTTCGGGCTGCACACGACGCTGGCGCAGAACCTGAAGATGGGCGCCATCTTCACCATCGTGTCGATAGCACGTTCCTTCGCCCTGCGCCGGGTGTTCGAGGCCATCCGGATGCGGAGCGCAAAATGATCGACCGCCGCCCCGGCGGGACGGCGGCCATCGACTTATCGGGGTCCGTTGCGTCAGGCGGCAGGAAGTTTGTACACGCGCCCCCGATCCTCAACCTTCTCGGAGGTCATCTCGAGCCCGAGTCTCTTCTTCAGCGCCCCGGCCATCGCGCCACGCACCGTGTGCGACTGCCAGCCCGTCGCGGCCATGATCTCCGCGATGGTCGCGCCGCCCGGCGCGCGCAGCATGGCGATCAGCGTCGCCTGCTTGGTGCCCTCGCGCGGCGTGCGCGCCTTGGGCGCGGCTGCGGGCTCGGTGGGGATGTCCTGCGAGGCCTCCGCACTCGGCGCGTCCGTCGCGCCCGCAGGCACGTTCGGGTTCTCGATCTCGATGCCGATGGCGGCGAGGCCCGCGTCGGTGGCGATCAGCGTGACGCCGTGGCCGTCGCCGGTCTCGCGCCAGACGGGCTCGCCCTTGCGCATGTCGGCGTCGACCTCCTGCAGGAAGCCCTTGACGAGCATCGCGCCGACCACCTTGGCGGCGGCGCCGCCGCGCAGGCTCTCGGGCAGCGGCAGAGCGATATGCTCGGGCCGCTGAGCGGCGGCGCTCAGGATCAGGGCTTGGGTGTCGGAAAGCTTGGTCATCGTCGTCTCCCGTATCGGGGCGCGCGGAATGCGGGCCCTTCTACGAGGCCGAGCCCGCCAGTCGGCGGGCGGGACCGGGAGCGTGTCGCCTTACTCGGCGTGTTCGCCTTCGTGGAATGCCATGTCGGTGATCTCGCGCAGCTTGGCGCTGTAGTGGTTCAGGGTGCCGACATGGCCCCAGTTGATCTCGTCGGGGTGGGTCTCGAAATGGTCCGCGCTCAGGGCGGCGAGCCGCTCCAGCATTGCGTCGATCTCTGTCTTCGCGGCGATGAAGGCGTCGAGGGCTTTCGTGTTGTCGGTCGCGCGGCGGGTCATCGGGGTGGCTCCTTGGTGAGTTGCATCGTCCTTCTGAACGGACGTTCGCTCCGGTCGCGCTGCTTATCAACTCTATAAGCACATGATTTTGAATGATAATCGGAGACGTCGATGCAGGGCATGAGCGAGCGCCAGTACGCCGCGCATGTCGGGCTGTCTCGGGGCGCGATCCAGAAGGCCAAGACCGCCGAGCGCCTGGTCCTCTATCCCGACGGCAGCATCAACGCGGCGGCCAGCGACGCGCGCCGGGCAGAAACGACGGACCCGTCCAAGACCCGCAAGCCGCCCGCGCCGAAGCTGAAGCCCGTCCCCGAGGCGGCGGTAACCGCTGTTGGCGACACGCTGCGCGAGCAGGGACTGGCCGTGCCCGCCGTCGGCGGCGGCACGACCTTCCTGCAGGCCAAGACCGCGAACGAGGTGCTGAAGGCGCAGGAGCGGCGTATCCGGCTCCAGAAGCTGAAGGGAGAGTTGATCGAGCGGGCCCGCGCGCTGGCGCTGGTGTTCCGGCTGGCGCGGGAGGAACGGGACGCGTGGGTGAACTGGCCGGCGCGCGCGGCAGCGCTGATGGCGGCCGAGCTCTCGGCCTCGTGCAGCGACGCGACGGGCCAGCAGATCACCGTGGAGCCAGCCGCGATGCAGAAGGTCCTGGAGAAACATGTACGCGCCCACCTCGACGAACTCGCCGAGGTCCGGCCCGACTTCCGGTGAGAGCGGCGATGGCCTGACGGACTTCGACGGCGCGGGCGAGATCCTGCGCGCCTGGGGCAATGGGCTCCGGCCCGACCCGGACCTGACCGTCTCGGAATGGGCGGACCGGCACCGGATGCTCTCTGGCCGCGCCTCTGCCGAGCCCGGGCGATACCGCACGGTGCGCACGCCCTACATGCGCGAGATCATGGACCGGCTGTCGCCCGGCG
Organism: Lacimonas salitolerans; assembly: GCF_042677865.1. Classification (NCBI taxonomy): domain Bacteria; kingdom Pseudomonadati; phylum Pseudomonadota; class Alphaproteobacteria; order Rhodobacterales; family Paracoccaceae; genus Lacimonas; species Lacimonas salitolerans. The sequence goes on from NZ_JBHUDD010000008.1 coordinate 70,471, forward strand.
ATCCCACGCAGCGGATCGTGTTCATGAAGGCCGCGCAGGTCGGGGCAACCGAGGCGGGCAACAACTGGATCGGGTTCGCCATCCACCAGGCGCCGGGCCCGATGCTCGCGGTCCAGCCAACGGTGGAACTGGCCAAGCGCAACTCGCGCCAGCGGATCGACCCGCTGATCGACGAGAGCCCGGAGCTGCGGGAGCGGGTGAAGCCCGCGCGATCCCGCGACGCCGGCAACACCATGCTGTCCAAGGAGTTCGCGGGCGGCATCCTGATCATGACGGGCGCGAACTCGGCGGTAGGGCTTCGCTCCACGCCCGCGCGGTACATCTTCCTCGACGAGGTCGACGCCTATCCGGCCTCGGCCGACGAGGAAGGCGATCCGGTCACGCTGGCCGAGGCGCGGTCGCTGACCTTCGCCCACAGGCGCAAGGTCTTCCTGGTCTCGACGCCCACGATCCGGGGACTGAGCCGGATCGAGCGGGAATATGAGGCCAGCGATCAGCGCCGGTTCTTCGTGCCGTGCCCGCATTGCGGCCACGCACAATGGCTGAAGTTCGACCGGCTGCGGTGGCAGAAGGGCCGTCCCGAGACGGCGGAGTATCTCTGCGAGGGCTGCGAAACGCCCATCGCGGAACACCACAAGACGGCGATGCTGGAGGGGGGCGAATGGCGCGCGACCGCCACGGCCGCCGATCCGACCACGGTCGGGTATCACCTCTCGGCGCTCTATTCGCCGATCGGCTGGCTGAGCTGGGAGCGGATCGTGCGGGCATGGGACGCGGCCCAGGGGTCGGACGAGGCGATCAAGGCCTTCCGCAACACGATCCTCGGCGAGACCTGGGTCGAGACCGGAGAAGCGCCGGACTGGCAGCGGCTCTACGACCGCCGCGAGCGGTGGACGTCCGGCACTGTGCCAGCGGGCGGGCTGTTCCTGACCGCCGGGGCCGATGTCCAGAAGGACCGGATCGAAGTCGACGTCTGGGCCTGGGGCCGTGGTCTGGAAAGCTGGCTCGTCGATCACGTCGTCATCGAGGGTGGGCCCGACCGGCACAACGCCTGGTCGGAGCTGACCGCGCTGCTGGATCGAAGCTGGCCGCATGAACGCGGCGCGCATCTCAGGATCGCGCGGCTCGCCATCGATACCGGCTACGAGGCCCCGGCGGTCTATTCCTGGTCGCGGGCGCAAGGCTTCGCGCAGGTCTCGCCGGTGAAGGGCGTCGAGGGGTTCAACCGCTCGAGCCCGGTGTCGGGGCCGACCTTCGTCGACGCGACCGAGGGCGGCAAACGCCTGCGGCGCGGGGCGCGGCTCTGGACCGTGGCGGTCTCGACCTTCAAGGCCGAGACCTACCGCTTCCTGCGGCTGGCGCGGCCGACCGAGGAGGAGATGGCCGCCGGCGCGGCATTCCCGCCCGGCTCGGTGCACCTGCCGCACTGGGTCGAGAATGAATGGCTGAAGCAGTTCGTCGCCGAACAGCTGGTGACGGTGCGTACGAAACGCGGCTTCGCCCGGCTGGAATGGCAGAAGCTGCGCGAGCGCAACGAGGCGCTGGATTGCCGCGTCTACGCCCGCGCCGCCGCCTGGATCGCGGGCGCGGACCGCTGGCCCGACGAGAAATGGCGCGACCTCGAGGATCAGCTCGGGGCGGCCCCCACCGACAACGATCCCGCCGGGCAGATCAACCGGCCGGGACAGGCCCCGCAGGGCAAGCGCCGCTCCGACTGGCTCGGACGGCGCGGAGGATGGTTCTGACATGACCGACTGGACGGAAACCGAACTCTCGGCGCTGCGCCGGGCCTATGCCAGCGGCACGACCCGCGTCAGCTATGACGGCAAGTCCGTGGATTACGGCTCGGCCGAGGACCTGCTCGCCCGCATCCGCACCATCGAGCGCGCCATCGCGGGCGTCAGCCGACCGCTGCCGGTGGCCGGGCTCGCGGGCTTTTCGCGCGGGGATCGCTGATGTCGGCGACCTGGTTCGATCACGCCATCGCCACGGTGGCGCCGCGCATGGCGGCCCGCCGCGTCATGGCGCGTCAGGCGTTCGAGACCCTGACGCGGGGCTATGACGGCGCCGCGCGCGGGCGGCGCACAGAGGGCTGGCGCGCGCCGGGATCCTCGGCCGACACCGAGATCGGCGTGGCTGGGGCGCTTTTGCGCGACCGGATGCGCGATCTGGTGCGCAACAACCCGCATGCGGCCAAGGCCGTGGCGGTGCTGGTCAACAACATCGTCGGCGCGGGCATCATGCCCCGCGCCGCCAGCGGCGACGACACGCTGGACCGGAAGGTCGACGCGCTGTTCGAACGCTGGACGGCGGAGTGCGACGCCGACGGCCAGCTCGACTTCTACGGGCTGCAGACGCTGATCTGCCGCGAGATGGTCGAGGCGGGCGAAGTCCTGGTGCGCCGCCGTCTGCGGCGGGCAAGCGACGGTCTGCCGGTGCCGCTGCAACTGCAGGTGCTGGAGGCCGACTTCCTCGACGCCACCAAGTCCGGTGCCCTCGGAGCAGGCCGCCTCGTGCAGGGGATCGAGTTCGACCCGGTCGGCAAGCGCCGGGCCTACTGGCTCCATGCCGAACATCCGGGCGACGCCTATGGCGCCTTGCAGAACGGGTTGCAGAGCCGCCCGATCCCCGCGACCGAGATCGCGCACATCTACGAGAAGCAGCGCACGCAGGCGCGCGGCGTTCCCTGGGGCGCACCGGTGATCCGCAGCTTGCGCGATCTCGACGACTACGAGGTGGCCGAACTGGTCCGCAAGAAGACCGAGGCCTGCGTCACCGCCATCGTGTTCGGCGACGACGAGGCCCAGCAGGGCATCGCGCCCTCCGTGGTCGATGCCGACGGCAACCGGGTCGAGCAGTTCGAGCCGGGGCTGATCGCTTACGCGCGCGGTGGCAAGGACATCCGCTTCAACCAGCCCTCTGCAACGGGCGGCTACGGCGAATACAAGCGCGCAAGCCTGCACACGATCTCGGCCGGGTTCCGGGTGCCCTATGAGTTGCTGACCGGCGATCTCAGCCAGGTGAACTATTCCTCGATCCGGGCGGGTCTCGTCGAGTTCCGCCGCCAGATCGACGCGGTGCAGTGGCAGTTGTTCATCCCGATGTTCTGCGCGCCGGTCTGGCGGTGGTTCACCGAGGCCGCATGGGCCGCGGGTCAGATCCCGTCGCCCATCGTACCGGTCGAATGGTCGCCGCCGAAGTTCGAGGCGGTCGATCCGCAGAAGGACGCGATGGCGAACCTGCTGTCGATCCGCTCGGGCACCATGACGCTGGCCGAGGTGATCGCGAAACAGGGCCGCAACCCCGACGCGGTGCTGGCCGAGATCGCCGCGACCAACGCCAAGCTCGACGCGCTGGGGCTGGTGCTCGACAGCGACCCTCGCCGCGTCACCAAGACCGGCAGCGCGCAGAGCAGCGATCCGGCGACCGATCCGGCCGATGACGACCCCTCCGCCGACGCGGACAATGACCCGGCGCAGACCGACCAACAGGACTGACCATCATGGACACGATGATCGAACTGCCGGCCATGCGCCGGTCGGCGGAGCTTGCGCCGAACACGGCCGATGCCGACAGCCGCACCGTCGAGGTGGTCTGGTCGGCAGGCGCCCGCGTCCGCCGCGCGACCTTCTTCGGCGAGCCCTATGACGAGGAGCTGAGCCTCGACCCCGCCCATGTCCGCCTCGACCGGCTGAACGCGGGCGCGCCGTTCCTGAAGGTGCACGAGCTCGACACGCTCGATGCGGTGATCGGCTCGGTCGTGCCGGGTTCGGCCCGGATCGAGAACGGGCGCGGCATCGCCTTGGTGCGGATCAGCGAGCGCGCCGACGTCGAGCCGATCTGGCGCGACATCCAGGCCGGGCACATCCGCGCGGTCTCCATCGGCTACCAGGTCCACCGCTTCGAGGTCTCGAAACCCGAGGCCGCCCGAGAACTCTGGCGCGCGGTGGACTGGACGCCCTTCGAGGTCTCCGCCGTCGCGGTCGGCGCCGACCCCGCCGCGGGCTTCCGCGCCCAGCATCCCCTTCACGACTGCGTCCTTCACCGCCGGGACGCCCCCACAGAGCAAGGAGCATCCCCGATGACGGACAAGACCCAGACCCCGGCGAGCGACGCCGCAACCCCCGCCACCACCCAGCCGACCGAGCCGGTCGAAACCGAGGACACCCCCATGACCGAGCCGAAACCGGCTGCGCCCGACCCGAAGGTCGTGGCCAGCGAGACGCGCAGCCAGCCGAAGACGCAGGCTGCTCCCGCGCCCGACACCGAGGCTGTCGCGACCCGCGCCCGCGAGGCCGAGCGCGACCGCGTCTCCACCATCTACGATCTGGCCGGGCGGCTGAACCTCGAGCGCGGCTTCGCCGAGGATCTGGTGAAACGCGGCGTCAGCGTCGACGAGTCCCGCCGCCTGATCCTCGATCAGGTCGCCGCGAAATCCGACGAGACCCGGACCTTCCCGCATGTCTCTGTCCCCCTCGGCGGCCGGGACGAGCGCATCACCCGCCGCGACGCGGTGGCCAACGCGCTGCTGCACCGCTACAGCCCGACGCTGTTCCAGCTGGAGGACGCCGCGCGCCAGTATCGCGGCATGACTCTGCTGGAACTGGCCCGCGAAAGCCTCGGCAATGCCGGGGTCAACACGCGGGGCCTGTCGCGCGACGAGGTGGCGACGCGTGCGCTGCACTCGACCTCGGACTTCCCCGAGATCCTGTCGGCGGTCACCAACAAGACCCTTCGCCAGGCCTACGAGGCCTATCCCCGCACCTTCATGCTGTTCTGCCGCCAGGTGCTGGCCACCGACTTCAAGGCGATGCACCGGGTGCAGCTCGGCGAGGCGCCGCAGCTGCTCGAAGTCGGCGAGAGCGGGGAGTTCAAGCGCGGGACGCTGGGTGAGAGCAAGGAGAGCTACAAGGTCAAGACCTACGGCCGGGTGGTCGCGATCACCCGTCAGACGCTGATCAACGACGATCTCGACGCCTTCACCCGCATCCCGGCGATGTACGGCAACTCCATCGCCCAGCTGGAAAGCGATGTGGTCTGGGGCATCATCACCGCCAACCCGGCCATGGCCGACGGCAACGCCTTGTTCCACACCACGCACAAGAACCTCGCGGGCACCGGCGCGGCGCTCGATGTCGGCAGCGTCGGCGCGGCCCGCGCCGCGATGGCCAAGCAGACCGGGCTCGACAAGAAGACGGTGCTGAACGTCCGCCCGGCGTTCCTGATCGTGCCCGCGTCGCTGGAACTGAAGGCCGAGCAGCTGGTCGCCCAGAACCTCGTCCCCGCCGCGACGTCCAGCGTGGTGCCGCAGTCGATCCGCACCCTCGCGCCGATCAGCGAGCCCCGGCTCGACGCGGCCAGCGAGACCGCCTGGTATCTGGCGGCGAGCCCGAACCAGATCGACACCATCGAGTACGCCTATCTCGAGGGTCAGCAGGGCGCCTACATCGAGACCCGCAACGGCTTCGACGTCGACGGCGTCGAGATCAAGTGCCGCCTCGACTTCGGCGCCAAGGCCATCGACTGGCGCGGCCTCTACAAGAACCCGGGCGCGTAACCCGCACCCCATGCTGAACCCTGACATGCGGGCGGTCCAATCGGGCCGCCCTTCGTCGTTCCAAGAGGATCACCTCCATGAAAAACTACGTCCAGCCCGGCAACACCATCACCCTGACCGCGCCCTATGCCGTCGCCTCCGGCGATGGCCTGCTCGTCGGCTCCATCTTCGGCATCGCCGCCGGGGACGCCGCCATTGGCGATCCTATCGAGGCCGCGCTCGTCGGCGTCTTCGACATCACCAAGGTCGGCTCGCAGGTGTCAATCTGCATTCAAAACTGACCCATCGTGATCATTTAAAAATGACCCACCCGGGGGGTAGCAAAG
>NZ_JBHUDD010000009.1:0-516 GCF_042677865.1 Lacimonas salitolerans
AGCGCGCAGGCTGGGATGACACCTTCCTGCGCTCGATTCTCACAAACATAGCAATGGCTTAATGCCAAAAGCGATTGCCCTGATGGCGGGGACGGGAACGACCGGCTGGAAGGCGGGATCGGGTTCGACACGCTGGATGGCGGGGCCGGCAACGACCTGATGTATGGCGGCAGCGGGTTCGACGTTCTGTTCGGTGGCGACGGTGATGACCGGCTTGAGGGCAACTCGGGCAATGACACGCTGGACGGCGGGGCTGGCAATGACGTGCTTGTCGGCGGTCTGGGGGCGGATACGTTTGTCTTTGGCGTGGGCTACGGTCAGGATCGGATCGCCGATTTCCAGAACAACATCGACGTGATCCATCTCGACGCCGACCTGCTGGGCGGGGGCACGCCGGTTGCGACGGACCTGATCGCCTTTGCCGGACGCACCCCCGATGGCTTCCTGATCCTCGATTTCGGCAATGGCGACACGCTGACCTTTACCGGCGTCACCAACACCGGGGCGATCCTGGAC
>NZ_JBHUDD010000010.1:0-4520 GCF_042677865.1 Lacimonas salitolerans
TACCAGCAGGGCCAAGCTGTGCCGAAAAGCGCCGATCACCCCGCGTCATGCAGCCCCCGGCCTTTCGCATGCGAAAGGCCGGGAGGGAGGGGTGACCTCAGATGAACACCACCTCGTCCAGGATGGCCCCGGTGTTGGTGACGCCGGTGAAGGTCAGCGTGTCGCCAGTGCCGAAATCGAGGATCAGGAAGCCCTCGGCGGTGCGCCCGGCGTACTGGATCAGGTCGGTGGGCACCGGCGTGCCCCCGCCCAGCAGGTCGGCGTCGATATGGATGCTGTCGATGTTGTTCTGGAAGTCGGCGATCCGGTCCTGACCGTAGCCGACACCGAACACGAAGGTATCCGCCCCCAGGCCACCGACCAGCACATCATTGCCAGCCCCGCCGTCCAGCGTGTCGTTGCCCGAGTTGCCCTCAAGCCGGTCATCGCCGTCGCCACCGAACAGAACGTCGAACCCGCTGCCGCCATACATCAGGTCGTTGCCGGCGCCACCATCCAGCGTGTCGGCCCCGATCCCGCCTTCCAGCCGGTCGTTCCCGTCCCCGCCATAGAGTGCGTCATTTCCGGCATTGCCCTGCAGGCTGTCGTCGCCGTCCCCGCCATATAGCGTGTCGAACCCGTCGCCCCCGATCAGCGTGTCGTCACCCGCATCGCCATGCAACTCGTCGAACCCGATGCCACCGTTCAGCAGATCGTCGCCGTCACCACCATAGAGCACATCGTTGCCCGCATTGCCGAACAAAGTGTCATTGCCGCCATCGCCATAAAGCGTGTCGAAGCCGTTCAGGCCACGCACCACGTCATTGCCATCACCGCCATAGACCAGGTCAAAGCCGAAACCGGCGTTGATGTCGTCATCACCCGCCCCGCCGTACACCGTGTCATTGCCATTGCCCGCGCTGATCGTGTCATCGCCTGCGGTGCCGTCGATCACATCCGACCCGCCGGTGCCCGCCAGATCCTCGCCCGGCACGGGCTGGGGCGCGGGCGGCCCGTCCGAGACCGGCACGCCAAAGCCACGCGCCAGAAGCGTGCCGTCGATGATCAGCCCGGTGCCGTCACCGCGCAGCAGCGTGAAATTCTGCGACCCGGTCGCCCCGGCGTTGGCATCGGCCAGCGAGTAGCGATAGGTCAGGAACTCTTCGGGCCGGGCATCGGCCCCATAGATCTGGAACGCCATGGTCAGGAAATTGGAACTGCCGATGATGTTGTAGCCCACGATGAAGCCGCCATCCTCCAGCGCGTTCAGCGAAAAGAACGACTGCGCCGATCCCGAGCTTTGATCGGGGGCCTGGCGGATGGCGAAATCGGGCACCGCAACGCTGCCATCGGCATTCAGGATTACCGCGCGCAGCCGCGCGCTGACCTCGCCCTCGGGCAGGTCCGGTGGCGCGGAATCGGGCACCACCACGACGATCCGCCCATCGGCCAGCAGCGCCGCCTTGAGCGCGTCCTGCGGCGCAACCGAGCGCGAGGTGATATCCTCGAACACGGGGATCGGATCGCCAATCAGCCCGCCCGCCGCGTCATGGCGCTGTGCCGTCACGTTCAGGACATTGGTGACGGTAAAGCCGCTGACGCGCAGCTCGGTCCGGGCGTGCAGCGTCATGAAGCCTTCGTCGGTTTCCAGCACCGCCTGGCCGCCCGCATTGCGCCCGCTGTAGCTGTCGGGCGGCTCCTGGTCGGGCCCGCGCAGCACCTGCCCCTGATTGTCGATCAGGATCAGCCCCAGATCGCGCGGCGTGGCCAGCCCGCCCAGCCCCGCATAGCCTGCCGAGACCGCCAGCAGCCCGGTGCTGGTCTGGGTCGCGGCACTGTTGTCGGGGGTCAGCATGCCGGGCACGTCGATCGGGGTCGCGGCGCCCAGCGGCTGGCCGGTGCTCAGGCTGTATTGCCGCATGTAAGAGGCATTCTCATAATCGAAAGCATCCTGGTTCCAGCCCTGTTCGCTGAAGAACACCGTGATCACGTCGCCATCGCGCAGCGCGCCAAAGATATGCTGTTCCTCGACGATGCGCGAGCCGGTGACAAAGCGCGAGGGGTCCAGTTCCTGCGCGCCGATCAGCCGCGCGCCCGACAGGTCGTAGACGGCGAAATTCGCGCCAAGATAGCCGCGCGCCGGGAACACCCCCAGCACAAGGTCGCCGTCCAGGCGGAACACGCCGGTGGAACTGTAATCGACGCCATGGTCACGGTCGTCGCGGAAATTGATGGCAGGTCCGAATGTGAAGGTCATCCTGATTTTCCGTTGCAAAAGATATCGATAGGGAATGGCCGCAGTGCTCACGTCCCGTGATCGGCGATTCCGGCAGAAGTTATAAACACTCTTTCGGAGGCGACATCATCAGATTTGGTGATCAGGCTGCCAGGGCGACCAGGGGTATATGCGTGGCATCCACAGGGTCGCGCTCCGGTCCGTTCCGCAACGCATCGGAACGGACCGGGCTGCACAACAGGGCCTCGGCCCGCGCACCGGTATTTTCAGACGAACACCACCTCGTCCAGGATCGCACCGGTGTTGGTGACGCCGGTGAAGGTCAGCGTGTCGCCATTGCCGAAATCGAGGATCAGGAAGCCCTCGGCGGTACGCACGGCGTACTGGATCAGGTCGGCGGGCACCGGCGTGCCCCCACCCAGCAGGTCGGCGTCGAGATGGATCGCGTCGATGTTGTTCTGGAAATCGGCGATCCGGTCGGCACCATAGCCCACGCCGAACACAAAGGTATCCACCCCCAGGCCACCCTTGAGCACATCCGCCCCGGCGCCGCCATCCAGCGTGTCGTTGCCCGAGTTACCCTCAAGCCGGTCATCACCCGCACCGCCAAACAGCAGGTCGAACCCGTTGCCGCCGAACAGCAGATCATCTCCGCCATCGCCCTGCAGCGTGTCGGACCCGAGCCCGCCTTCCAGCCGGTCAGTGTCATCACCGCCAAAGATCAGGTCATTGCCGTTGTTGCCCTGCAGCGTATCCGCGCCTGTGCCGCCATTCAAAGTGTCGAACCCGTCGCGGCCCACGATCAGGTCATCGCCCGCATCGCCGTTCAGCAGGTCGAACCCCAGCCCGCCCTGTAGCTCGTCATCGCCGTCGCCGCCGTTCAGCACGTCATTGCCGGCATTGCCCTCAAGCGTGTCATGGCCCGCCCCGCCGTTCAGCGTGTCGAACCCGCCCAGCCCCAGGATCACGTCATCGCCCGCGCCGCCATCAAGGCTGTCGAAGCCGATGCCGCCGTTGATCCGGTCGTGGCCGGGGCCGCCGTCGATCGTGTCGTTGCCGCCGCCCCCCGACAGGGTGTCATTGCCGGCCCCGCCGAGGAGGCTGTCGGCGCCTCCCGTGCCGGTCTCGACCACCGGCGGGGTGGGGGGCTGGTTGATCGGGGCGGGCTGGCCCTCGATCACGGCGGTGAACTCGGTTTCCAGCCCGTCGATCATATAGGCAAAGCCGTTGGGAAAGATCGCACCGAAATGCGCATTCAGCGAGCGGCCCTCGGTCTGGTCCTCGAAGGTGGTGCTGCCGCCGACGGGAGTGCCATCCGCATCGTACTGCCGCACCACGGCCTCCTGCCGGTAGGGCGATCCGCCAAGGGTGTGATAGAGGATCGCATAGCCGCCATCCGACAGCGCAAAGATCCGACCGTCATATTGCGTGCCGCCGGTCAGGTCGGTGTTGACCACTTCGGGCCCGCGCAGCAGGCTGCCATCGGGGTTGAGCAGCGCCTGGAACAGCTCGGGGTCTGCATCGACGCCGTCCCGCCGGTTGGACCAGGTCACGACGATGGTACCGCTGTCCAGCGTCAGGGCGTGAACGCTGTCCTCGACCGCGCGGTTGAAGGCGACGTTGTCGGTGCCGCCGATGGTGAATTCCGCACCGATCTGGGTGGCGTCGCGGGAAAAGAGCCGGGCCAGGACATCGCGGCTGGCCTGGTCCTGATAGATCAGCAGCACGTTGTCCCCGGCCTGCGCCAGCGCGATCGACGCGGGCTGCGCGGGCAGGATGCCGAAAGACGGCTCGCCGGTCGGGGTGAAGCTGGCCGTGGCGCGGCTCTCTCCTGCGGTCAGGGTCAGCACGACCTGCGGCGCGGCACCGGGATTGCTCGACACCCCCGCCGAGGCCAGCATATCGCCCAGATCCAACAGCGGCGTCCGCGTGCCGTCCAGCGCGTTGACCGACGCGCTGTTGCCACCGGCGGTGATCGTCGGCCCGGACATGGCGGCGGGCGCCGCGTCCAGCCGCGTGCCGTCCGCCGAGAAATGGATCGTGTCGCGAAAGCTGGTGTTGGCACCCAGATTGGTCGCCAGGACCACCGGGTTCTCCCCGACGATGTTCAGCGCGAAGCTGCCATCCTCGGCCAGGACGACGCTTTTGACCGCAGAGTAATAGGGCAGCAGCGTGCCGAAATAGACGAAGCCCTGCAATTGCGCTTCGGTGGCATCGGTCACAGGCTGTGATGCGATCAGCAAATTGCCGGAATCGGGCTATTTCGCGGTTTGTGTGGGTGGTTTGGTTTCCGGTCATTTGCTTG
>NZ_JBHUDD010000011.1:0-3562 GCF_042677865.1 Lacimonas salitolerans
CATTCGCAATGGATGCTGCAGCACAACGTCTTTTCCCACACCGGCATCGGCGGCTCCTCCGCCACCCAGCGCATGCGCGATGCGGGATTTGATTTCAGCGGCTCATGGCGGTCGGCGGAAAACATCGCCGTGCAGAGCGAACGCGGGGCGGCGGGCATCATGGACGACGTGCAGAACCTGCACACGTCGCTGATGAACAGCCCCGGCCACCGGGCCAACATTCTCAACCCGGCGCTGGATTACATCGGCATCGGCATCGAGACGGGCAATTACAGCTTCAGCTCGGGCACCTACAAATCGGTCATCGTGACACAGACNCGCTGCCGCGGACATCCTTGAAGGCGGTGGCGGCAATGACAGCATTTTCGGCGGGCGTGGCGGTGACACGATCGAGGGCGGCGACGGCAACGATGTGCTGGTGGGTGGCAAGCAGGCCGACACCTTCGTCTTTGCCGACGGGTTCGGTCAGGACACGATCGCCGACTTCGACGCGCTGGACGGTTTTGAAAAGATCGACCTGTCAGGGGTTTCGGCCATCACCAACTGGGCCGATCTTTTCAACAACCACATGACGCAGGTGGGCAATCGCGTGATCATCGAGGATGGAACGGGCGATTTCGTCCAGCTCAACAACGTCAATCTTGGTGATCTCGACGCGCTCGACTTTATCTTCTGAAAGGTCCATGGGCGACGCGGGCGCCAATCGATGCCGACCTTTTTGGTGAGGCGGTTCTGTGGTGGCAAACCTGATTGCCTTTGCCGCGTGTCCCCTCGATGGCTTCCTGATCCTTTCGACCCCTCCTCGCGACCTTTCACACCAGAACGGGCGCGGGGAGCGGGCGGATTGCCGACATATTCCAATTGATGCAGATCATTCGTGCGGGCGATCTGTCCGGATAAAATGGGCGTCGTGATTGGCGGAGCCGGTCAGTGCGGTTTTCGTCGGTCATGCTTATCCAACGCACAGGAAGCCCATCATGACCTATCATCTTGTTCCCGCTGCCGATATCGCCCGCGCCCATGCCGAAAGCGCAGGCGAGCAATACCGGTCAGGCATCACGCAACTGGCCGATGGCGGCGCATTGGTGGTGTTCGAACAGCGGGTGCGGCCTGATCCCGATCTTTACATCTATGATGTCGAGGTCAGCGCGCAGCGCTATGATGCGACGGGGGCCGCACAGGGCGGGTTGATCTCGCTGGCGCGGCTGGAGGGCCTGCCGCAAAGCCAGACGCCCAGTTATCACCCCTTTGCCACGGGGCTGGAGGGGGGCGGATATGCGATCGGCTGGCATGACCGGGGGTCAGGCGATCTGCGGGTGCAGACCTATGATGCTGGGTGCGGCCTGCTTGGCGATGTGCTGCTGCCGCTGCCCCCGCGCTATCTTGAAACGCGCGATCAGTATGTCGATGTCACCGCATCGGGCGGGCAGCATGTGGCCATCGCCGCGCTGGACAACGGCGGCTTTTCGGTCACTTGGGATGCAGGGTATTCGGGCATTCTGGCGCAATATGTCGGGGCCAGCACGATCTATACCCAGACATTCGCCGCCGACGGCAGCGCCACAAGCGCGCCTGCACAGATCATGCCCTGGGTCGGATCGGTGTCTTATGGCTGGGATCTGTGGAGCACGGCCTATGACGCGGTGGCGGTGGGCGATGGTCAGTATCTGGTGGTGATGCGCGCGGGCGAGGGTGCGCCGGGCAATGCCGCCGATCATCCGGCCGTCGTCGGGCGCATATTCGCCAATGACGGCAGCGCCGTCACCGGCAATTTCATGATCAGCCAGAGCCTTGAGACATGGGCCGATTACGCCTCGGTCGACGTGCTGACCAATGGCGATTTCGTCGTGGCCTGGCGCAGCGGCACAACCTCGATGTGGCGCCGCTTTGACGAGGACGGCACGCCGCTGACCGACGAGGTGCCCCTGACGCGCCAGTACCGCGATGTCGAGGTGACGGCGATGCCCGATGGCGGCTTCCTGATCGGGGCGCAATTCGTGCCCTCGGGATCGGTTGCCTACAGCACCCATGCTTACCGCTTCGATGCCGACAACACGCTGGTGGATGGCGACCGGTTCGTGTTCACCGAACGGCGGGTGCCCGATTACGACACCAATTATTATGCCCAGGCCCCGGAATTTGCCGTGTTGGGCAACGGGCAGCTTCTGGGACTGGTCGAGGGCCACGCCAGTTGGAACGGCAACGACTGGGAGGTGTTTACCTGGCGCCAGCTGGCCGAGGAACTGGGCAGCACAGGCAATGACACGCTGACCGCCAATGATGATGGCATGGCGCTGTTCGGGTTGGGTGGTGATGACAGTCTGCAAGGTTCTGCCGCCGCGGATTTCCTCGATGGAGGTGCGGGCAACGACACGCTGATTGGTGGCGCGGGCAACGACACGTTGGTAGCCGGTGACGGCAGTGACCTGATGCAGGGCGGGGCCGGCGACGACACGTTCTTCAGCGGCCCCGGCGACAACACGATTCAGGGCGGTGACGGCACCGACCGCGTGATCCTTGACGGGGTGCGCGCCAGTGGCGTCACCGTGCGCGGGCCGGCCGACAATCTTGTCATCACCTACGAGGGCAGCCGCACGGACGTGACCGGCGTGGAGCATTTCGAATTCCGCAGCGGCTCGTTCTCCGATGACCTGACGCTCGAAGACATGCTGCCGCTGCGCAACAGCACGATCATCGGCACCGATGACAACGACACGCTGATCGGCGATTACGGCGACGACCTGATCTATGGCAATGGCGGCAATGACCTGATCGAGGGCGGCGAAGGCAATGACCGGCTATACGGGCGCGACGGCGACGACACGCTGATCGGTGGGCTGGGGAACGATTCACTGGATGGCGGCAACGGCGATGACCTGCTGTCTGGCGGGGCAGGCGACGACACGCTTTATGGGGGCTATGGCAATGACACGCTGGATGGGGGGGATGGCCATGACCTTGCGCGGGTTCTGGTCTACTCTTGGAGCAGCGGCACCGTCGTGACCGGTCCCGAACACGAGATCACGATTTCCTCTGGTCGCGGCGTTGATGTGTTTCGCAACATCGAGGCTTTCGAGTTCACCGATGGCACCCTGTCGCTGGAGGAGGTGTTGGCCCTTCGCAATCTCGACCTGACCGGGACGGCGGGCGATGACACTCTCATCGGCGATTACGGCGACGACGTGCTGAGCGGTGTGGGTGGCAACAACCTGCTGGACGGCGGGGCGGGCGATGACACGCTGACGGGCGGAACCGGCTCCGACACCATGCTGGGCGGGGCGGGCAATGACCTGCTGATCGGGGGCGACGGCTTTGACACGCTGGACGGCGGCGATGGTGCCGACACGCTGCTGGGCAACGCGGGCAACGACAGCCTGCTGGGCGGTGCTGGTGACGACCTGCTCAACGGCGGCATCGGGTTCGACGAGTTGCATGGCGATGCGGGTGACGACACGCTGATCGGGGGCGACGGGTTCGACACGCTCTATGGCGGGGACGGCGACGACAGCCTGCAGGGCAATGCCGGAAATGACGAACTCTATGGCGGGGACAGGGGAATCGC
>NZ_JBHUDD010000012.1:0-18434 GCF_042677865.1 Lacimonas salitolerans
TCGCGGTGGCGACGCGAGCATCAAGTCGCTGCCGCCATCGCACATCGAAAGACTCGCCATAATGCGCAACTGTAGTACTAGGCAGCACACCCATTAAACCTTGTTTTACTGTATAGGTTTGTGATTCACTCTCGGGCGAATACCGAGCGGGAGGATGCAAATGGCGCGATCAGACATGAGCGATCTTGAATGGGAATTCATCAAGGCGGTCTTGCCCAACAAGACAAGGGGCAAGAAGCGGGTTGATGACCGCCGCGTGATCAACGGCATTTTTTACGTCCTGCGCACCGGCATCCCTTGGGCAGATCTACCAGAGCAATACGGCCCACCGACCACGGTCTACAACCGCTTCAACCGGTGGAGCTATGCGGGCCACTGGGACCGGATCATGGAGGCTATCGCTGACGCGGATAACGTTGACATGGTGATGGTCGATGGGACCAGCGTACGCGCGCATCATTCTTCCACCACGTTAAAAAAAAGACCCGCGCCGCTGTTTAGGTCGCTCACGGGGCGGATTAGGAACGAAAATACATGCACTTACCAATCAGGACGGGTTGCCGATCCGATATGAATTGACGCCGGGCCAAGCCCATGACGCACCCCCGTGCAAGACGCTGCTCGACAACTTGCAGCCCGGCCAACATGTGTTGGCGGACAAGGCATATGACGCAGACTGGATCAGGGACATAATCTGGGAACAGGGCGCTATCGACGTGATCCCTCCCAAGGCCAACCGAAAACTGCCTGCCGAATTCGACGCTGAGATTTACCGGGAGCGCAACAAAATCGAGCGCTTCTTTGGCAGGCTAAAAGCTTCGTTCCGCCGCATCGCAACCCGATACGAAAAGACGTCACGCAACTTCCTGTCGATGGTCAAACTGGCATCCGTCAGGCTCTGGATCGAGTTTTATGAGTCGGCTGCCTAGATATAAATCCGCAACCTCCCCTCTTTTGGCACATAGCTTGCCTTTAATATTACAGGAGGTGGATGCGATGTATCGAGTCGTTATAGAAAGTAAAAAATTTCGAATGGGCCAAGCTCTGGCTGATACGTTGTCAGAGCATGCAGTCTCGGTGCGCCGTGTTTGTGACGCAAGCAACGATGAAAAACGCCACAACACGGATTTCCTTATCCTGTCACAGGCGCATGCGGATGTGCTGGGCGGTCAATCCGGCGTAGTAGAGCTGGCACGCAAGATGGGCGCTCGATCTGTGCTTGTGGTCGATGAGGCGGCAAGTGGCTTTTCCATCACACCCGAACTCGGGGGCAAGATTGTTCGCGTAGGGTTCGGCGATAACGTCTGCAGGAAATATGCATTGCTGTTCATTGCAACGCTGGTGCATGGGTCCGGTCGCGCCATCGTGCGCAACCCCCAGGTCAAGACGCTTTTTGCAATGGCAGCACGTGTCGCCAAATCCGATGTCAGTGTCTTTATCAACGGTCCCACCGGCAGCGGCAAAGAGGTCATTGCACGGTATATCCATAGCCAGTCAAAGCGCGCGAGCGGCGAATTCTTGGCGATCAATTGTGCGGCCATCCCCGAAAACATGCTGGAGGCGATGCTGTTCGGCCATGAAAAGGGATCGTTCACCGGGGCATCCAAGGCCAATGTCGGCCTTATACGGGCTGCGGATGGTGGCACGTTGCTGCTGGATGAAATCTCGGAAATGTCGCTTGGCTTGCAGGCGAAACTTCTGCGCGCGCTCCAGGAACTTGCTGTAACGCCGCTTGGCGGCAACCGTCAGATCAAGGTCGATGTGCGGATCCTTGCCACGTCGAACCGCGACATGCCGGCAGAGTGTCACGCCGGGCGCTTCCGCGAGGATCTGTTCTATCGGCTAAACGTGTTTCCCGTTGCAACCATGCCGCTATCGGCTCGTCGCGACGATATTCTGCCCATCGCACAGGAACTGTTGGTACGGCATGTCAAGGATGTTGCCGAAATCCCCTTGCTGGCGCCGTGCGCAGTGGCCCTGTTGG
The DNA here is from genome assembly GCF_042677865.1 of Lacimonas salitolerans. NCBI lineage: Bacteria > Pseudomonadati > Pseudomonadota > Alphaproteobacteria > Rhodobacterales > Paracoccaceae > Lacimonas > Lacimonas salitolerans. Next base: position 1,985 of record NZ_JBHUDD010000012.1, read on the forward strand.
AGGCGCATGACTGGCCGGGCAACATCCGCGAGCTGGAAAACGTGATGCAGCGCGCACTTGTTCTGAAAAGCGGTGCGATCATCACCGCTGACGCCATCATGATCGACCAGATCGTCAGCACGTCGCCCATTGTTCAAACCGCCATGCCAAGCGCGTGGTCCGGTGCGCAAACGCTATAGGAAACACAGGATATGAACAGGATCGACCCGATAACCTCGACCATGTCGCTGAATGCGGCGGATGCGATCAATCGCGCCCGAGAAATGACGGCGCGGGCGTCCGGTGCGATGCCGGCCACCCCGTCAAATGAGCTGAGCTTTGCGGACAGGATGAAACAGTCGTTGGATACGATGGCGAATGCGCAAACCGAAGCCGCTCAACTGATCCGCGACTTCGAAACCGGCAAGGAAACCAATCTGACCAAGGTGATGGTTGCGCAGCAGGTTTCCTCGCTTGGGTTCCAGTTGACGCTGAACGTCAGAAACAAGGCTTTGACCGCATATAAAGATATCATGAACATGCCCGTCTAGGGGCAGGAAATATATTAGAAACATGTGCTTAAGAATTCTAATCCATGACGGATAATTCCACAAACACGTCTCTCGCCCCGGCGCGAAGTGGCTTTACGCAGCGCGCGACCATGGCCATGAACGACCTGCGCATGTTCTACATGCAGCCGGCGGTACAGCGCGCTTTTCCCGTCGTGGCGGCCGCCATTCTGGTGGTTCTGGGGCTGATCTTTTATGTCGCGTTGCAGACGCCGCAGCGCACGACGCTCTTTGCATCCCTGCCAGAGGCCGAGAAGGCCGCGGTAATGGATTCCTTGCGCAATAACGGCACCGATGTACAGATTGATCCCGTCAGCGGAGACGTGACCGTTCCCATTGCGGATTATTACACCGCCCGCATGACCCTTGCAGCGCAGGGGTTGCCGCAGTCTATGCCAGATGGCTACAGCATGTTGACCGATATGCCGATGGGCACCAGCCGGTCTGTCGAAAGCATGCGCCTGAAGCAAACTCAAGAAATCGAACTTACCCGATCGATTAATGAGATCGACGTTATTGCCGCGTCGCGCGTGCACCTTGCTATCCCGGAACGCTCTGCTTTTGCGCGCAATGCACAGGCCCCCACCGCGTCCGTTTTTGTGCAAGTGAAGCCGGGCCGCAGCCTGTCTTCCCAGCAAGTGATGGCGATCGTGAACCTTGTCTCGTCCTCTATTGCCAATTTGTCCAAGACAAGCGTGACCGTAGTGGATCAGAACGGTCGGCTCTTGTCCGATACGGTTGACGATCCCGCAACCACCCTTGCCGATCGACAATTGGAATACCAGCTCAAGCTGGAGGAAATCTATCGCGCGCGCATCGAAACACTACTCACCCCGATCGTCGGGCCGGGCCACGTATCGGCACAGGTCAGTCTGGAAATCGACTTTACACGTCGTGAAGTGACCGAGGATCTAGTCATGCCCGGCGAATCAGGCCTGCTTAGCGAACAGAACACGCTCGAAGAGGAGGTGGTGGAAAGCTCCAGAGGGATTCCGGGTGCCGTTGGGAACACCCCGCCACCAAACCCGGGACTTGAAGGCGATAATGCGAATGCCGATGCGCCTGATGCGGGTGAGGGCGAGGACGCCGCCGATCAAAATGGCGGGGCCGAGGCCGGGCAGAATGACGATATTGCGGGCACCGTGACAAACGGCGAAGGCACCCGTCTGCGATCCACGAACAATATCAGAAACTACGAGATGAGCCGCCGTGTGTCATCGGAAAGCAGCCCGCTTGCCCAGATAAAGGGGGTCCATGTTGCGGTTCTGGTACGCGAACGCCAGCCCACAGCGGAAGCCACGGAAGAGGGCGCACCGACCGACATTTCCGTGGGCCTAGATCCATCCCGCATTGAAGATGTGAAGGCGCTGGTTGAACGCACCGTGGGGATCAATGCCGCGCGCGGTGACACGCTGATCGTGTCAAGCCTACCGTTCATTTCGCCCGAAGCCGTGATCGCGTCAATGTCTGAGGGCACGGAATTCTCGTGGTACGAGGATCCGTGGGTGCGAGAGATGATGCGCAACCTGTTGATGTTGATGGTTCTGGCAGTCGTGGTTCTGGGCCTGATCAAGCCACTTCTGACACAGTTCCTTGCGGCACCGGCAGACGGGCAGGGGGAGAATGTAATCACGACGGAGGATGGCAAGATCATCGACATGGACACGATCGAATTAGAAGAAGGCCAATCCCTTGAAGAGATCAAGTCCAAGCTCAAGCCGAAGAAAAGTTCGATCTCTGTCGAGATGCTGGATACCGCCAACAGCTATGACGACAAGGTCGCTCTGATCCGGATGATCGTGGGCGACGAGGCCGGCCGCGTTTCGAACGTCTTCAAGGCAATGATGGAAAAAGACATGGACCAAAGTACGTGATCTAGGGGTAGGGACTGAAACGGATGGATGGCACCAATATCGAACCAACCGATGCATTGGAAATCACGCAACGCCTGAGCGGGACACAGAAATCCGCGATCCTCATGATGTTGCTGGGCGAAGAGGAAGCCGCTGAGATCCTCAAGAACCTCAGCCCGCGTGAGGTACAGCATCTGGGGGCGGCCATGTATTCGGTGCGCAATACCGATCAGGAAACAGTCAATGCCGTGCTGGACGAGTTTCTGGCCATCATCAAGCAACAGACCAGCCTTGGGCTTGGAGCGGGGAACTATATCCGAAACGTGCTTTACCGCGCTTTGGGCGAGGACAAGGCACAATCCGTTCTCAGCCGCATCACGCCGGCAAGCAGCGAGCGGCCGATCGAAATCCTCGACTGGATGGACGCGCGGTCGATCACCGAACTTTTGCAGGATGAACATCCACAGATAATCGCCTTGGTGGTGTCCTATCTGGATTACAGTCTTGCCTCGGATGTTCTGAACCTATTGGGCGAGGAGTTGCAGCCAGAGATCGTGCTGCGCATCGCGACGTTGGAAACCGTCGACCCCGAGGCCCTGCGCGAATTGGAGCAGGTCATGCAGAAAAAGTTCAAGGCCAACACCAGCCTGCGTTCGTCCAAGGTCGGCGGCGTGAAGGCGGCGGCAAAGATCATGAACTTCACCAAGTCCAATACCGAGCGCCGGATCATGGGCTCTATCAAGCGCCGCGACAAGGATCTGATGCAGGCGATTCAAGAGAACATGTTCACCTTCGACAATCTGGGCATGTCCGACGACCGGTCCTTGCAGACCCTTCTGCGGTCCATCGATACCGAGGATCTCATCATGGCCCTGAAAGGCGCTGATGAAGAACTTCAAGACAAGCTGTTCGGCTGCATGTCGTCGCGTGCGGCGGCCAATATCAAGGACGAAATGGAGGTTCTTGGCCCTGTTCGCCTGACCGAGGTGCAAAGGGCGCAGGTCAAGATCATCGAAGTGGCCCGCAAGATGGCGGATGAAGGCACGATCGTCCTTGCAGGCCGCGGCGGCGAGGAAATGGTGTGATGTTTTACTCCACGTCCGATCTGAAGGCCTCGACAGAGAAGGACGGCTACGTCCGGGCCAATGTGGCCGACGTCCTGCAAGGATTGCAGGGCCGTGGGTTTGCCAAGGATGGCGACATGCCGCGAAAGGCCGGCGGGTCTTTTCGTCACCTGACATGGAGCGATTTGGCGGTTGAACTCCCGGTCGAGCCGGACCCTGCCCCCGAAGACCACGAACCTGACATTTCACATGGTACGGATACAGCCGACACCTCGAAACATTCCGACACGGCCGGGGCGGACGTGCCAGCCGCCGGGCCGAACGACGGTCCCCCGACCGAGATCGACGACCCTTCCCATACGGCACCGGATGTCCCGGTGCCGGCCGAGCCGCCTGCGCCAGCGGTGGACGAGCAGATGTTGCAGAAGATACGCGACGATGCCTATGCCGAAGGGCTGTCGGCAGGCAAAGCCATGACCGAGAGTGAACGCGAGGCCGAGCTGGCGCAGCAATTCGACCGCTTGCGCGACCTGATCGAGCGCTTGGACGCCACGGATGTTCTGGATATCGCAACACTCTCCAAAAGCCTGAAGCGTGCGGTTCTCGATCTTGCCTCGCAGCGGGTGGGTTTGCTGCTGACAGAGATGCCGGATATCTTGGTAGAGCGGATCGAGACGCTGGTGCAGAACCTATCTCATCTGTCTGGACAGCGCGAACTGTTTTTGGCGCCGGAAGATGTTCCACTTGTGCAGGGCCGCTTTGTGAAGCGTCAGCATTCCCCGCAACTTCATATCATCGCAGATTCAGCGTTACGGCGCGGCGATGCGCGGTTGCGCATCGGCGGCGCCGAGATGAGCGATCTGATGAGCGAGACAGAAAAAGCCGCCGCCAAACCCGAGGCAGAGACGGTTTGAGCATGTTGAACCTTACAGATCAGTTCACCCTACCGCTCCACGAGGTTTCCGAAGGTCAGTCAAGGCTGAGCGGGCGCGTTTCAAGATATGACGGCTTGCTGCTGGAATGTGACGGCTTTCCGGTCTCGGTGGGATCTGTCTGCACTGTCCAGACAGATCAGGGCGATCATGTTCTGGGCGAAGTGATCGGCTATAACGAGGGCCGCAACAAGTTGGTCTTGTACGAATCCGGCGCGCCGGTGCGGGCGGGCGCGCGGGTCGATCTGCTGGATCAGGGCACGTCGGTTGATGTGGGCGAGGCGTTTCTGGGGCGTGTTGTCGATGCGCTTGGGCAGCCGCTTGACGATCAGCCGATGCCCGTGGGGGCGGATCGCGTTCCGTTGAACGGCAGGATGCTGAACCCGCTGGCGCGAAAGCTTATTCCCGGAGCGTTGGACGTGGGGGTGCGCGCCGTCAACGGGTTGCTGAGCATTGGCTGCGGCCAGAGAATCGGGATCATCGCCGGCTCTGGCGTCGGCAAATCGGTTTTGCTGGGGATGATGGCGCGCCATACATCGGCGGATGTGGTGGTGATCGGCCTGATCGGGGAACGCGCCCGCGAAGTGGGCGAGATGGTCCGCTCGGTTATGCATCTCGAGGCCAGAGAGCGGATCAGCATCGTGGCGGTGCCTGCGGACCGGTCCGCGCTTTTGCGGATCAGGGCCGCACGCCGCGCCACCGCGCTAGCCGAGCATTTCCGCGATCAGGGCAAGAATGTTCTGTTGATCATGGATTCCCTGACACGGGTGGCCCATGCGCAGCGTGAAATCGGCCTTGCTTTGGGCGAAGCCCCCACATCAAAGGGATATCCCGCATCGGTCATCTCGATGATCCCGACCTTGATCGAACGCGCCGGCATGGGAGTGGGGGCGCATTCCGGGTCGATCACCGGAATTTACACTGTGCTAGCGGATGGCGACGATGGCAACGATCCTGTTGTCGATACCGCGCGGGCCATTCTGGATGGGCATGTGGTGCTTAGCCGGTCGATCGCGCAAATGGGCATCTACCCCGCGATCGACATTCCCGCCTCTATCAGCCGGGTGATGAACGATATCGTCCCGCCGCAGCAACAAGCCGCGGCCCGCAAGTTCAAGCGGATGGTGTCGCTATATAACGAGAACCGGGACCTGATGTTGATGGGCGGGTATATCTCGGGGCAGGACAGCGATCTGGACGAAGCGGTGTCTTTATGGCCGCGGCTGGTGGAGTATATCCGTCAGGATCCAGATGCCCGCGCGGATATCAACGAAAGCGCCCGATTGCTGACCTCTATCGTGGGGCGGACCTGATGGGCGAGCGCAAGGCGAAACTTCTGCGGAACATGGCCCTGAAGGAACAGGCGCGCCTGCCTCATTTCGTGCAGCGGCAACAGGCGCTGCAAGTGGAAATAGATCAGATCCGGGCCTTGCTGGAACGCATGAAGACGCTGCGCGATTACGCCCGCGATCAGACGGTGCAACAGGCCCACAAGCTGCACACCAACCGGTATTACGAACTTCGTCTGATCGAAGAGACCGAAGCGCTGTCGAACAAGCTGGATTTCCTCTTGGTCGAGATGACCAACGTCACCGAGGCGATCGCCCGCATGAGCCACAAGAAGCAGCTGGTTTCCGACAAGGCCCGGCAGGTTTTGAAAGAAGCTCAGCAAGAACGGGAAACCATGATCGAAGCCTCTCAGACGACGTATCGCATGGTTCAGAGGTCATGATTTCCGGGGCTCTGCGGGGCGGGAATTTTCCGTCACGGCGGGTTGATTGGCATCTGTCTTGCAGTGCTGGTCCTAGTCTCTGATTGAATTGGAATTACGATGACGGCTACGCCGCTTATCAAGGATCAAAGCGTTGTGGCATTCCCGTCTGCGGGCGGCGCGAGGGCTGATGCCGCCACGGTGGGTGACGCCATTTTCGCAGAGATCTTTGCGGCGCTCGGCCTGCGTGGTCCTGACCGTCCGGGCGATACGCCTGCGGGGCCGCCCTTGGTGCCGGCGGCCGGCGGCGAACAGCCTGGGGACGGTGATCCTGTGACGGGTGATGTCGCCCTGTTTGCCAAGATGATGCACCGCGCCAAGGCCGGTTTGGTCGCGCCCGAGGCCGGCGATTCATCGGATATCCCGCAGGCCGTGGATGTGGCGATCCTTGGCGGATCCGAGGCGCACCTGTCTGTTCTGCGCCTGATCGGGGATCCGGACGCCACCGATATCCCCGTCGATCTTGATAAGGTCGTGGCGTATCTTGCGCGGCTTCTGAAGGGCGATGCGAGCGGGGCGGATGCCGCGCTGTCGGGTGCCGCGTCCGAAGGTGTGCCGCAGGAATCCGGTGCGGTTCTGGAACTGGGGACGCCGCTTGAAGTGGGCGTTCCAGCTGAAACCGACGGCAACGCTTTGGCCGCTTCAGATGTCGAATTGGCGCTCATGCAGGTGGATGGGCGTTTGGCGATCATGGTTGCTGGCGCGCTAGGGCGTATCTCAGATGAAATCGCGGCCTATGCCAACACCATAGGTCTGGCAGTATCTGCGCCGCAGCAAACGACAGGGCGGGCCGCGCCGCTGGTAGGGGCTGAGGGGGCGACCCTTGCGCAAGCATCGACAGGCCCTGTCATAACAGCAACGATGGCGGTAATCCCGCCAGAGGGGCGCCCGCTGACAGTTATGGGGCAAGCGGCTACGGCATCTGTCAATGCCGCGGCCCTGCTGGAAAAACCAATGGCGCCGGTCAAACCGGACGTTTCGGGCGCAATGACCAGTCAAAAAACTGACACATCCGTTGCGCCGCTCGTCAATAATTTGACGCTCAAGCCCGATGCTTTGTCGGCAACAGCCGTGTCCGGCGATCCGCTGATCCGAATTGCGGGTCTTGCGCCGGGTGCCGAGCTGGCTGGTCTGGGCGGGGACGCGTTGCGTGAAGGCGGGACCTTCCAGCCTGCATCACTGGATGCCGGGCCAAAGCAGGGGGCTGTGTTGGTGTCCTTGTCCGGGCCGCAAGCCGGGCCTGCGGATCAGGGCAATATGCAGACGGCGCCCGTTGTGCCGACAGCTGACCGCGACCTGATGTATCTTGATATTGCGAGACCTATGCGTGAAGGCGGGACCTTCCAGCCTGCATCACTGGATGCCGGGCCAAAGCAGGGGGCTGTGTTGGCGTCCTTGTCCGGGCCGCAAGCCGGGCCTGCGGATCAGGGCAATATGCAGACGGCGCCCGTTGTGCCGACAGCTGACCGCGACCTGATGTATCTTGATATTCCCAAGCCCAATGTCGTTTCTGCTGTGCCGCTCGTGATTGCGGCCAATATGAAGACAGGGCGCATGCGTAGCCTTGAACAGGCGGGCGGCCAACTCTCCGACCAACGCTCTGGCCTCGTGCCGCAACCGTTGCCGGGGTCGGAGATCCTTGGCGCGCGACCAACCGATCAGGCCCGTGCAGCCGCGGCGCGGATCGCGCGTGGCGATGCGCCCGCGAACGCCGTGACGGATCTGAAACCGGCCACGGCCCCGGACCACAGGGCAACCGGGCAGGCCGCCAGTGACATGGCCGGGCCGCCTGTCGCGCAATCGGGCACGCAGACGCCGGCGGGTTCTTCTGGGGCAGCCTCGGCTGCGCCAATGGCGCAGAGCAGCGGCTTGCCGGGGATGCTGGATGTCCGGCGTCAGGGCTGGACGCAGACACTCGTTCAAAGAGCTGCGGGCATGGTGCAGTCGGGTGGCGTTCTGACCTTGAAGATACTTCCCCAGCATCTGGGACAGATTACCCTGAAGATGAGCGAAGGCCGCCGTGGTCTTGATCTGCGGATCGTTACCGAAGTGGCATCGACCGCGGCCATGTTGCGCGGAGTTGAAAGCCAGATTTCAAGCGCCTTCGAGGGGGCTGGTCTGCTGCTTGGAGAGTTTTCCGCCAATTCCGGCAAGGGCGGCGGGACCGCTTTTGGCGATGACGGCGATGATGGTGATCCAGCCTTGGCCGGAGAGGCCGACGTGGATGAAACCGACGCCGACACAATCTCCAATGACACTGCACAGCATTCCTTGCTGAACATTATCCTTTAAGCACACGAACCGAGGGCCCCTGATGGCTGATGATGAAGACGAGCCTAAGAAGAAATCTGGTATTATGAAGATTCTGATCTTCGTGGTGGGGGGGCTCGTGGTCCTTGGGATCGGGCTAGGCGCAGGCTATGTCCTCTTCGGATCACAGCAGGGTTCGCCCGAGCAACTGGTGGCAGACATTATCGAACGCAATAGCCGGGCCGCCGCCCAGTCCGAAGACGAGGAAGACGCGGAAGGTGGCGAAGGCGAAAGCCGCCCGAAACCCGAGAAGGTGACCAAGGAAAGCCCCAAGGACGAGGTTTTCCAGACACTTTACTACGAAATTCCCGGCACGATGACGACCAACCTGCGGGATTCCCGTCGGTTTCTTCAGATCGGGGTGGGTGTCTCGACCCGGTATGACGACGAGATCCTCAGAAATGTCGAAACCAACCTGCCGGCCATCAAGGCCGCGATCCTTGCGACGTTGAGCGGCTACGGCGAAGAGGATGTCATCGGGCGCGATGCGCGCAAGGCGATGTCCGTGGAACTTACCAAGGTGATCAACGAGGAACTGGAACTTCTTGAGGGCTTTGGCGGCGTCGAGAGCGTTTTGCTGACATCCTTTGTGATGCAATAGTCTGAGCGGTTTTTGATGTCGTCAAAAAAACTCACTCAGGATGAAGTAGATTCCTTGATCAGCAGTCTCGATAAAGAAGGCGCAGCATCCTCTTCCAAGAAGGGCGTTGCGGAAAAGGACGTTCGGGAATTCACCTTTGGCTCTGACGACCTGTCGCTTTTGGGTGATTACTATGCGCTGCGGGTCATAAATGAGCGGTTCGCCCGCCTCGCAAGATCGGTGTTCCAGCCGATGTTGCGTGTGCAGCCGCGCATCGCTTCGCTGATGCCACGGGTCCAGACGTTTGACGAATACTGCCTAGACGCCAAACCGTTGATGAGCCTGACGACATCGCGCATCGACGAGTTGCGCGGCAGCAAGATGATGGTGATCCAGCCAGAGTTCATCTCTACCTTGACCAACGCGTATTACGGCGGCGATCTGGGGTTGAAATACCAAACGCGCAATGACTTCACCGCGACGGAAGAGCGTGTGATCGAGATCATCACACAGGGTCTGAATGACAACCTGTTGACGGCGTGGCAGGATCTGATGCCGCTGACCTTTTCGGACCAGTCGCGCGAGGAAAACCTGCAATTCGCCTCCTTCGTGGATGGCAGTGATACGGTGATCGTCTGTTCGTTCGAAGTACAGCTGCCCAAGATCGAGCCAGCCACGATCGACATTCTCTATCCGCTTCAGACGCTCAAGCCGATTGCGGCGCAGCTGCGGTCGCGCATGCAATCCGAGGTGATAGACGATGATCTGACATGGCGCGAGCGTCTGGAACTGGCCGTCTCGCAGGTCCGCTTGCCTATGAATGTCCAATTGAGCAAACCCAAGGTCTCGCTGCGGCAACTTCTTGAAATGGAGGCGGGAGACGTTTTCCCGGTCCATCTGCGCGAGGGCCTGACCGTTCTGGTGCAGGGCGACGAGATGTTCATGGCGGATATCGGCGAAGTCGGCGGTATCAGCGCCATCACGATCACCAAGAAATGGACAAGCCCCAGATAACACGAGAGAGAGAGAGATTTCCATGTCTGACAATGAAATCGAAGCACCCACCCTCTCGCGCGAGAGCGAGAAACTGCGCGCGCTGGAAAATATCGAGGTTGAGATGTCTGTCGAAGTGGGCCGCACCGAGATTTCGATCAGCGACCTGCTGCGCCTGAACGAAGGGTCGGTCGTGGAACTGGATCGGCTGGCGGGCGAGCCGCTGGACATCCTTGTGAACGGAACGATGATCGCCAAGGGCGAGGTCGTGATGGTCGGCGAGCGTTTCGGCATCCGCTTCTCGGATATCGTGGACCCAGAAAAGCGCGTGGACAAGATTTGATGTCGCGCCTTGGGCACAGTGTCATGGGCTAATGAACATGTCGTTTCTCTCACCGGATCTGAAAAGCATCTTGATCGTTCTGGCGTTTCTGGGGGCGCTTCTTGTCCTGCGCCAGATCATCGTTGCCAAGGCGAGCAGCATCAAGCAGACCCTTGGGACGCAGGATCAACGGATACACCTGCTGGACGTATACCGGGTCGAGAAAACGCTAAAGCTGTCTCTGCTCGATATCGAGGGAAACCGCGTGGCCGTGTTGCACGGGGCAGGGCGTCAGGCCGCCTTACTCAAGCTTGAAGCCGTTCAGGCGGAAAAGAGTGCGCCGGATGCGTGATCTGCGGAAAGTCACTTGGCCCGCGCCGGTCTTGAAACCGTGCCTGATCATGGTCTTGGTCAGCCTCGCGGTCTTGGCGCTTTTGCCGTCGCAGCTTTGGGCGCAAGCGTCTGTCGAAGGTTTGCCTGCTTTGAACGTCACCACCGGCGAGGATGGTGAGACGACCTATTCACTGTCATTGCAAATCCTTGCCTTGATGACGGTGCTGACGATCCTGCCTTCGTTCCTGCTGGGGGTGACGGCCTTTACCCGGATCATCATCGTACTGTCGATCTTGCGGCAGGCATTGGGCACCCAGCAAACGCCGCCCAATCAGGTGCTGATTTCAATCGCGCTGTTCCTAACGTTCTACATCATGGCGCCGACCTTTGAAGAGATCTACACGCAAAGCCTGTCCCCTTATCTGGATGGGCAGACGTCTCCGGTGACCGCGATCGAAAGTGCCGCGTCGATCCTGCGGGAGTTTCTCATTCTCAACACGCGCGAGTCTGATCTGGCGATGTTCGCCGAGATGGCCGGGGATGCACCCTATCAAACAAATGACGACGTGCCTTATTCGGTGTTGTTGCCCGCGTTCATCACATCGGAACTGAAGACCGCGTTTCAAATCGGCTTCCTGCTGTTTCTGCCATTTCTGGTGATCGACCTTGTCATCGCGTCAATCCTGATGTCGCTTGGCATGATGATGCTGAGCCCGATGCTTGTGGCTCTGCCGTTCAAGCTGTTGCTGTTCGTTCTGGTGGACGGGTGGGCCATGACCGTCGCGTCGATCGCATCCACTTATGTGAACTAGCCGCATGGAATTTGACTCCAACATAGAAAGCCTGCGCGGCGCATTTTGGCAGATCATCATGGCGGCAGGGCCGATCCTTGGCGTGGCCCTGTCGGTGGGTTTGGTGATCGGCATCCTGCAAGCTGCAACATCAATCAATGAAATGACGCTGAGTTTCGTTCCCAAGCTGGTGATCGTGTTGATCGCGATGGCGTTGCTGTCGACATACATGATGCGAGAAATGGTGGATTATTTTGCAGCGATCTTCGAGCAAATCCGCCTGTTGAAATGATCGCGCAAGCCCCAAACCTTGACGACCTTCTGGGGATCGGTGGCATCGAGCTTCAGCAAGTCTTTGACCTTGGGCTTGTCTTTTTCCTGCACACCCTGCGTCTAAGCGCCTTTTTCCTTTCGGCGCCGTTCTTTGGTGCAGCGGCGATCCCGCTTCAGGCCCGTATCATCATCAGCATCACGGTCTCGGCAGCCCTGTTTGGCTTGATCGAGGTGCCAGATCCCAACAGCCTGCCCTTTCTTGCGATGATCAGGGTCGTTCTGGTCGAAGTGGCGATCGGTCTGGCGATGGGGCTGATCCTGACCATCCTGTTTTCCTCGGTGGCGTTGGCCGGCGAAAAGATCGCGGCCTCCGCCGGTCTGGGGTTTGCGGCGCAGGTCGATCCGAATTCAGGTGGGCAGACGCCGGTTGTCAGCCAGATCCTGAACCTGTTCGCGATCGCGGTGTTCCTGTCGCTGAACGGTCATCTTTACTGCATTGCGATGATCCGCATGAGTTACGAGATCCTGCCGCTTGGACAGCCCTTTGCCTTCGATCAGCTTGTCGGGGCCGGGTTGGATGCCGCGGGGCACATGTTTGCGATTGCGTCCACCTTGATGCTGCCGGTGGTTTCCTTGCTGTTGCTGGCCAATTTCACCGTGGGTGTCGTAACCCGCTCCGCGCCGCAGCTGAACCTGTTCTCGTTCGGGTTTCCGCTCACCATCCTTGCGTGTTTTTTCGCGCTCTATTTCTCAACCACGCCCTTCAGTCTGGCCATTCGCGACATGATTGATTTCATGTTCATCTTTCTCGAAGACAGCCTGATGGATGCGGGCTGATGGCGGAACCGGCAAGCGACGGTCAGGAAAAGACCGAAGAACCCACCCCGAAGCGGCTGGAAAAGGCCAAGGAAGACGGGCAAATCGCAAGCTCTAAAGAGTTGTTCGTCTTCTCGACGCTGTTCGTGGGCTTTCTGCTGTACCTGCTTTTGTTGCCCTTCATGCCAAACATTCTCATGGAATGGGCGTCGCTGTTCCGGTTTTCCGGGGAAAACGGATTGCAAGACGAGACGTTTCGCAATCTTTCCTCGGGGTTCGTTTTCATTTTCTGGAAGTCGGTCATCTTTGCGTTTCCATTGCTGATCGTCGTGATCCTGACGCAAATGACGATGTCCGGCTCGATCAACTGGTCCAGCTCGGCGCTGGCCTTCAAGGGCAATCGGATCAACTTGCTCAAGGGCCTCAAGCGTATGGTGTCGGTCAAGGCGCTGGTCGAGATGCTCAAGGCAATCGGCAAGGTCGTCTTGCTTATCAGTGCCGCCGTTTTGGTGTTCGCATGGCAAAGCGACACGCTTTTGATGTCCCAGCACACGCATCTTTTCGGGGGGCTATCGCGGATCGGGGATGTGTTTTTGTTGCTGCTCATCGTGTTTCTGCTGGTTCTGGCGGGGATGGGCATCATCGACGTGATTTGGCAGCAGTATCAGCACACCCAACAGCTGCGTATGACCCTTCAGGAAGTGAGGGATGAAAGCAAGCAGACCGAAGGCTCCCCCGAAGTCAAAGCCAAGATCCGCCGCTTGCAGATGACCGCAGGGTCACGCGCCAAGCAAAGAAAGGCCGCGATGGAAAGCGTGCCGACGGCAAGTGCGATCATCACCAACCCGACCCATTTTGCCGTGGCCTTGAAATACGAGGTCGGCTCGCCCGGCGCTCCGTTGATCCTTGCGATGGGGCGCGGCTTGCAGGCGCAGGAAATCATGGAGATCGGCAAGACGGCCGGGGTGACGATTTTCCGCAACGAGCTTCTGGCGCGGGCGCTGTTCTTTGCGGGTGAGATCGGCGAGGAAATCCCGCCCCCTCTTTATGCCGCCGTCGCGGCTGTGCTGGCCTTCATCTACCGGCTGAACAAGGAAGAGGATGTCGAGGCCCCGGACGTGGACCTGCCCGACGAAATGCTGTTCGACGAAAACGGAAAGGCACTGTCATGAAACGCAAGCCGCCACCGCGCCGCCGCCATCGCAGCAGGGGCGAGTTGATAAGCACCTTCACGTTTCTGGGCGTGGGTGTGTTCTTTGCCGGGGAAACCAACGTCCTGCTGTCCGAAGGTCAGCGACCACAGGCGGCGATGATGGGGCTTTTCTGCGTGTTGTGTCTGGCCGGCGCCGCGCGGTTTCATATCCACAACCTGTGGGACCTGATCCAGAGCAGGCGGCGATGACCGACGGCAAGAAAAAACCACGTATCGTGTGCGGCGATTGCCGGCATCTCGGGGTCACGTATCAACCGTCCCGGCCGTGGCGTTGCGGCTTTTTCGGATTCAAATCGCAGGATTTGCCGGCGCGTGTGGTGCTGCGGGAGACTGGCATGGAATGTGCATATTACACCCCGCGGGCGACTAGCCCAAAAAAAGCATGATCACAGGATCCGCAGACATGGCAACACGAGCGTCCAACAAGCCGAAAACACCCGATCTTGATGAAAGCATCCAGATTGCGCTGGATGCGGCTGATGCGTCGATGGACGTGACAGCAGAATTCGAACGTATTTCGTCGCAGTTCAGCGCGACCGCCGACTCAACGCAGCGGCTGGCCAAGACATCGCGGATCGCATTGGCGTCGGGTCTTGGTGTCGCGGTGCTGGCGGTGGTGATCATGGGCTTTGTCTGGCAGCGCTCGTCGTCTGGGCTGGAACGGCTGACGGCGACCAACACCGAATTGCTGACCATCCTCGCCGAGAATGTCGATGAACTGGGAGGCGGCATTCAGTCCGTTGTCGAACTGGGTCAAAAGATCGACGACGCCAACGCGCTCATGGTCGAGATGCAAACCGAGCTTGACGGCCTGACCGTTGCCTTGGCGCAGGTCGAAGATATCCAATCCCAGCTTGTCCAGTTGTCCGAGGGCCTTGCACAGATCGAAACCGTCGACATGACCGCCGAACGCACCGAGGCACAGACAGCGGCCCTGGGTGACCGGATCGGTACCCTGAACGGTGAGCTTGCGATGAACGTCTCGACCAATCTGCGGGATGCGCTGATGGAGCAAACAGGGGAATACCGCAAGGTGATCTCGGATTTGTCCGAGGCGATGACGACGGCCTCGCCGAGCGGTCTTGATTCATCTGCAATATCAGAGTTGGAGGCGAGCATCGAAAGCCGTCTGAACGGGTTGAACATGCGGTTGAACCAGATCACCAAATCAGCGTCACAGGCCCCCAAGCCGCGCAAACAGCCAAGCCCGACAGCTGATGTGATCAAGTTTCCGTAATGGATACACAAGCCTCCGGTGCGCCCAACGAAGACATAAAAGAGGCCGCCGAGCCGGGGCCGGTCAGGCTGGGGAAGACCAGCGGCAAACGGGTGAGCAGGCGCTACCTGCTAGCCGATAACGACATCATCCTTGCCGTGAACGGCACTCCTTGGAACAGGATCGGTTCCGTCACCGAGGCAATCGCGCGCGTGCTGGATCGTGGCCAGCGCCCTGTGTTACTGACGGTATATCGCGACCAAAAGCTTTTCAGCCTTTTTGTGGACGCCCCGATTGACTGCCAGACCGAAGTTGTGCCTGCGCAAGAGGCACAGGATCTGCCAAGTGCCGGGCTTGAGCGTCCGGTCTGGGAGATACGCGGCATGTCGAATTTCGCCGTCTTTATCGATAACCTTGATAATGCCGATATTTTCGAGATGCGCAGGTCCTTTCTGGCCATGGCCTTTCCCCCTTTCTGGCTTGTGGCGCGCAGATTATGGGCGGTGCTGGTCAGTATGGTCTGTGTAGTTCTGACCGCTTTCATATTGAACAAGGTGTTCGGAATTCTGGTATATCTGATCTTGTGCATCTATATCAGCCGCAGACAGTTCCAGATGTTCGAGTTTGCGATGCGCAGCGAAGGCAAGCAAAAGCGCATGGTTCTGGCTGCGTCTGCCGAGGCAGAGGCGCAGAAATTGGCCATGGCCTTTCACAGCGCGCTGAAATTCAAGTTTCCGTTTCCGGAAACGGCACAGACCGATCCCGAAGAAGTCAGTGTCGTCTGAGACGACACCACAGCGATAACCAAAGCGCAAACCCAGATGGCGAAGTGGCGTTTCATTCCTTTGGCCCGGCGTGAAATTATGCTGAGATATGCGGGATTTTGGGTGATGCGGCCGTAAGCATCCGGCGTAGGCCGGGGTCATGCGGCGAGTTGGCGCTCCGATGCCTGCCAATTCCACGGCAGAAGGTCCGGCACCCGTGAAGCCGTTGTGTTGGGGAGCCTGGCGAGGACGTCGGCGAGCCAAGCCTGTGGGTCTATGTCATTCATCTTTGCCGAGACGATCAGGGAATACATGAAGGCAGCACGTTCGCCTCCACGCTCGGAGCCGGCGAATAGCCAGGATTTCCGTCCCAAAGCGATACCGCGCAGTACGCGCTCGGCGGCGTTGTTTGTCAGGCAGATGCGCCCATCCTCAAGGAACAGCGTGAAGGCATTCCACCGGTCCTTCTTGAACATGTAGCTGATCGCCTTGGCGACGGGGTTGTGCTTCGACATGGTGCCTTGCTCGGCCCACATCCAGTCGCGCAGATCCTCGACCAGGGGGCGGACCAGTCGGTGCCGGGCGTCGAGCTGTAGCGCGACAAACTTGATGAGAAGAGCGCGTCAATCAGGATGAGAATCCTTGGTCGCGACGCTTGAGAAGATGCCGCC
>NZ_JBHUDD010000013.1:0-7150 GCF_042677865.1 Lacimonas salitolerans
AGGCCTTGTTTCCGAGGGCGCACGCAATCCAGCTTTTTCCTAAGCCTGTTGGGCCAGTGATCAGCAGATTTTCGTGGCGGTTGATCCAGCTCCCATCGATCAGATGCGCCATAACACCTGCATCGATGCTGCGCGGGCTGCGCATATCGATATCTTCAACGCAGGCTGCGTGACGCAGGGCGGCAAAGCGCAATCGAGTTGCCAGTCTCTTGGCGTCACGCTCTGCTGCTTCGCGATCGACAAGCAGGCCCACCCGGCGGCGAAAACCTGCGTGCTCGGGGAAGGGGACCTGCAAGGCCTGCTGGTCGAAAGGTTCGATCGCCGCATCGAGAATGGTCTCGTAAGCCGCATTCACCAGGAGGACTTCTGCCAGGCTCTCGGCCTGGGCGAGACGCTGAAATACGAGCGCTACGGCGTGCCGCCCCGCGCCTTCACCGCTGACGCAATCGGGGGTTTGCTCAGCGCGACCCGTCTGCCCGGGAAGGCCCGCCAGGCCTTCTTCGAGATCACGATCGTGAACATCCTGCTGGGAAATTCAGACAATCACGGCAAGAACCATGCGCTGCTCTACAGGAGCGCGAAACCCGATCTCGCACCGGCATATGATATCGACCCCGTGCTTCTGGACGATGTCCGACACGACATGGCCTTCCGCGTCGGCACGTCTACGATGGGCGACGACGTGACGGGCGACGATCTGGATGCGTTTCTCAGGTCCTTGGGTGCCAGGGGATTCAGCCGGGCACAAGCGCGTCGATGCGCGGAGATCATCGAGAGGCTCCTCGCCGGGGTGGATGGCTTGCCGCGCCCGGCTGGGAAGGGGCTGTGCGATGTGGTCCGGCAGCAGGCGTTCCATCTTTCGCAGAACCTCGATCTTGGGCTCGAGGTGCTGGAGGTCGACAACGTGCCGGTCAACAGAACCTAGGTGTCGACCACCTTTGCGATCACTCCTCGGGCAGGCCTGCTGGTGTTCCATTGACATCCAGAAACGGACATGTGCTCGTCGGGAGCCCTTTTCCCAACATCTTTCAAGATATGGTTGGCTTGGAGGCCTTTTTAGGCCACCAAGCCATACTGTCCGCTTGCCTCTGCCGGGTTGAAAGGCAGCAGTGGTGCCGAGGCTCAGCGCTCCGAGAGAGCCTTCCTCCGATGATGTAGCTCTCCTCATCCTCCGGGGTGTAGAATGCCGCGCGAAAAAGCTTCCAGGCAAGCGTCCGAGAGGGCCCGGCGAACCGTCAGGCAAAGGGACGCGGGCCAAGCCCTGCATCTGGTTTTCAGGGTTCTGGAGCCAGGGGGATGGGGCCTGTTTGAAGCATACCTCAGCCACACCAAGGGCGCGGCCGCGCGCATCCGGGACCACGCCCCGACCGACGCGACGCTGCATGGTATCGTCGGCCAACTGCAGGCAGTCCAGCGGCGCAACTTTTACCAGCTTGCTGCTGAGGTCAGCCATCGGGGCCGCTACTACCACGAATACACCATGTCCGTGCACGTCATCCGCGACAGCCCGACCTGGCAGCAGCCGTTGAGCGACCTTGCCCGCTGGCTCTACCGCCAGCTTGAGGCCGAGTACGACCACCTCACCTCGGACGAAGCTATCGAGGAAGGGATCATCGTGAACGAGTACACCTTCACCGAAGCTGGGCGACGGTTCGGGTCAGTACTATCGGGCGATTGCCCTGACGAGCGTCACCAGGGGGTCAAAGTCGTACTGATCGGCCGATCTCAGCGCGGCGATATAAGCCGAGCGGTGTGCACTGTCGGCGTTCAGCGTGCCGCCGCCGGACCAGTCGAGGAAGATATCCGGATCGATCTTCGCCAGGTAGGCGTCTGCCATGATTCGGGCCCAACGTCCGTTCCCGTTCGCGAAGGGATGGATCCAGACCAGGCGATGATGAAGGCGCGCAGTTGCTTCCAGCGGATCAAAGCTCTTGTGGTCACGCCAGTAGCGGGCGTCATCGAGGCAGGTGCGTAGCTCGGTCGAGATATGCCAGACTGGCACGCCGATGTTCTTCTCGGTCAGGCGATAGACGCCCGCCCAATCCCAGACCTCGCCGAAGAGGCGCTTGTGGATCTCGCGGACGGCAGCATCGGTCAGCAGATCGAACGACTTGGGTCGTCGGTCGAGCCAGGTCAGGCCAGCGATGATGTTTTCGCTTTCGAGCTCGTTCAATTCGCCGCGGGTCGCGATGTGCTTGGCCTTGAGGCCAAGCAATTCGTCCGGCGTCAGGGGTGTCGCCCCAGCGGGTTCATGAAGCTCCAGCGTCATTGCCAGAAATCCCGGCGGCCTTCACGGATGATGTCGGCCGCCAGTTCCTCTACCATCTCGGCCTCGCTGCGCAGCCCCTCGCTCTGCTCTTCGAGGGCCATATGCGCCCGTGTGCGCTGGATGATGCGGCGGGCTTTCGTGCGCGCTTGAGCCAGGACGATCTCCTCGACCGGGCCCTCCCGCGGGACGATGGCATAGACGAGACGTCCGCCCATGGCCTCGGCGATCTTCTCGAGCTGGTTCAGCGAGATCGTTCCCGCCTGCTCATTCCGGATCGATGCATAGATCGTGTTGCGCGAAACCTCGAGACGTTCGGCAAGGGCGGGCGCGTTCATCCCGATCGCTTCCTGAAACGTGGCGATCCAGCCGCCGAACGGCTTTGCAAGCGACTTTGCCAAGCTGGCAGCCTGGTTTATCCTGTCTTGGGCCTGACGTTGCTTCGCGCGGGAGACGGACATTTGCCAACCTGAGATTTTGCATCCATATGTTAATTGCGATGCCATCGTATGGCAAAGCGTCTATATTAGCAACATCATAGTTACGCATAAAGTCTTGGTTCGCATTGTCAAAGATTGGCAGACACAGTGGTTCTGCCAGCCGTGATGTGGCCGCAAGGTTGCTGCATGACATGTTCATAGCACTGTCCGCGCTCATCGGCCCTCTCACGTGTTCCTGTCGACGTCGTCATCCGCTTTGTGCGGCGACTTGCCGTGGGCAGGGCGAAGTCATGGCCTGTGAACTTGAAAAGCTCTGATGAGCGACAAGAGCCTGTGGTTGCTGGATACTTGGAATGGACATATCGCGCGAGGAGCTTTTTGCGCTCATTTGGGAGAAGCCGACCGTGGAGGTCGCGCGTGACATGGGCATCTCGGACGTTGCCGTGCCAAGCTTTGCGCGCGCCTTCAAGTGCCGAAGCGTCCACGAGGATACTGGGCGCGCGTAGAAGCTGGCCAAGCGCCAAGACGTCCTCCACTTCGTGCATTTCGGGATGAAATCGAAATCGAGGAGCGCCGGAAAGTCCGCGCGCGACCGCGACCGCGTCCGGGAGCCGTCGGCCTGTCGCCAATTCAGCGAAAGATCGTCGATCAGGCGCTCCTGGAGTTCGTGGCGAAGGGGGTCGACCTTGGTACCATAAAGGTCGTGTCCAACCAGATCAGGGACTTGCCTCCCGAAATTGCCACACAGCTGCTGCTCCTCATCCAGAACAGCTACCTCGCCTGTCCAAGCGCATCGTTAGTCGCCGAGGCACTTGCCTGAACGAGGTGGGCAAAACCTATCTCAAAGGAACGCGGGGGCGTGTCGAACTCGAAGACTTCGACCGCAAGCACCGGCTTCGCGTCGTGTGATCTGATACGGGCCGGTTCAACCGGCGGCGCGGTCCAGGACTTCCTCGGCCCATTGGTTGAGGCTTTTCCCGGCCAGTTCCGCAGCGATCACGGCCTTGCGGTGAACGTCGGGGCTGACCCGGAACATCACCTGGCCGGAGAAGGCTTTCTGCGGGTCCTTGCCGATCCTAGCACAGGTCTCAATGTAATCTTCGACCGCCTCGTGAAACGCTTCGCGCAAATCTTCCACGGTATCGGCGTGGAACCCCACCCGATCCCGGATACCGGCAATCTGGCCGGTGAAAATGCCGTCGTCGTCATCATACTCGATACGGGCGGCATAGCCCTTGTAGGTCATCGTGTTGGTCATGGTGTCATCCCGATCCGTATCAAGAAATCGCGCGCATCGCTCACCTGGTATCGTTTCGCTTCCTCGGCGGGATGCGGGCGATGAAACGTCGCCACCTCGCCGTCTTTCTCGAACCGAACCCGCGAGCCCCGACCCTCGATGAGGCGCACGCCTGCGGCCAACAGCAACCGCTCGATCCCCGCCCATTCGAGTGTGCCGGAGACCGGCTCGGCAAAGACGGCTGCAAGGGTCTTGCGGTGCTTGGTGTTCACGGCCTCAAAATAGCACTGCTTGCATTTTTTGCAAGCAGTGCTTTCGCGGCCCGTGGTTTCTTCTGCCTCGGCGCTCAACGCTGCCGCTGCCGCTTTACGGTGGCCTTGCGCGCCTCTTCCTGCCCGACGCGATCCTAGGCGCGCGCTCCTGCTCGGCCTCTCGCTCTTCATGATCAGCGTCGGCGTGGCCCAGTTCAACGGTATCGGTGTCCGGCAAGGCTGCCATGATGGTTGCGCTCGCGCCTCGCGCGTTCGCGTCCGTCGCCGTCAAGGTGTCCAGGATTGGCGAGGTGAGCAATGTAGCCCTTGCCGCCTTGGCCGCTGCCGCACCCATGTTAGTGATCATCTGCGCGGCGGTCGCGCCGATCGCGGAGACGGTTTGGCCGGTCGCCTCACGGAAAGACTGGCTGGCTGTTTCGGGGGCCTGGCGGGCCTTGGCAAAGGTGAAGGCGGCCCCAAGGCGCGGTGGGGCTTCTGTCGGCTACGAGCTGCACACCTGCCGGGCGGAACGCGTGGCGCTTCCACCGGGACCGACCGTCGCATCGAGCGAGGGTCCGATGCGTCATGACGGGGCAGAACAACCGGTCCCGCCGCGGCGATCGAGCCGGTGATGTGGGATCGGCTATTCAACGCGTGTCGAATAGGGACCGGGTACCGGTACCAAACGGCGGGGGATCAGGGTCCCTCATCTCCGGGCCTGCCTTCACGCCCCCGCCTTTGGTGCGGCAAATGTCTGCGTCCACCACGTTCATAATGTGCATCTGGCACGACATAGTCCCTTTCGGCAGATCATAACTGATCAAGGCAACCTGTCCGCTGCCCAAAGAAAACATGAACCTGCGGGTTCGCGTTGTCCTCCCTGCCGGACGCCGGGACGGGGTGCATAGAGCTTTCGAGGCCTTGGCGGGTTTGGTGATGACAGACGTTCAATAAGGCAGGTAAGCGTGAACATCTTCTATGAACGACCGACCTGACGTGTCACGCTAGGGCGTTCGCAAGTCAACGCGGTCGCCTCAAGGCCCCCCGATCACGCTACCTGTCCGCTTGGGTGCGGCCCTTTTCGGTCTCCCGGCAATACGCGTCCCGGCCCCCTCTGATCCGGTTCATTGCGCCGGTCGCAGTCTGGCGGCAATCTAGCGCCAAAGGCCCCCCTGATCCCCCTCGCTAACGACCCCTGTCGGGTGACCCGCAGCGCGCCCCTCCCGCAGTCCCTCATGTCGACCCTCGCCAAGACCCCTGATCCCCGAAAGGGCCGATAACGCTTATCCCGGACCCAACCAGCGAAGCGATAGGGCACCAAGGACTCCCTCAAGCAGCGCAGTGACACGGCGAAGAAACCGCGCTCGCGCCTCGCAACGTCGTCGGCCCCACAAGCTTCCGGGGAACGCCCTGTCGGCCGCGCAAGAGCTTCGGGACCGGAGGTCGCTGACATGAGAGTTGCAAACGCGGCTCACATCCTTGCATCGACCTCCCGGATCGTGCAGCGGTAATTGGCTACCCGCGCGCAACCAGTTCTTGGGCGAACTGGTGCAGCGACATGACTTCGATCCCGTTTGGGAGTGGAAAGCGATCAGTCCCCGGATAGACGACGATGCGCCGCTCCGGCTCCAGATCCTCGCAGGCGTGGTGAAAGCCACGTTCGACTTTGGGGGACAGGCTGCGCTTGATCTCGATGGCCCACCGCGTACCTCCGGGCAATGTCAGCACCAGATCAACTTCGGCCCCCGCCCCGCTGCGGTAGAATTGCGCCTGCGTGCCGTCCGGCATCGTGGCGTGCGCGGTCTCGATGACCAGTCCTTCCCAACCCGCACCTGCGACAGGATGCGCCAGCACCTCATCCAGAGTTTGAAGCCCCAGAAGGGCATGGAGGATGCCAGTGTCGCGTACATAGACACGGGGGGACCTGATCAGCCGTTTGCCGATATTGGCGTGCCACGGCTCCAGCCGGCGGACAAGCATCAGATCGATCAGCAGGTCGAGGTAAGATGCCACCGTCTTGCCATCGACCCCAAGCGCGCGGGCAAGTTCGGCGGCATTGGACAAGCTGGACTGGCGATGGGCCAGCATGGTCCAGAAACGGCGCAGGGTCTCGGCAGCGATGCGCGGACCAAGGGCGGGAATATCGCGCTCCAGATAAGTGCGGATGAAGTTGCGCCGCCAGCGAAAGCTGACCTGATCGCTGCGAGCGAGAAAGCTGTCAGGGAAGCCCCCGCGCAGCCAAAGCCTGTCGAGATCGGCGTCAGGAACTTCCAGCGCGTCCAGTGGCGCAAGTTCGACGTAGCTGATCCTCCCCGCCAAGGTTTCCCCCGACTGCCTGAGCAGGTCTATGGAGGCCGACCCCAAGAGCAGGAAACGGCCTGCTCGCCGCCCCTTGCGTCGCCCTCGGTCGATCAGCCCGCGGAGATTTTGGAAAAGGTCTGGCATACGCTGAACCTCGTCAAGAATGACCAGCTTGTCTTCATGCGAGGAAAGATAGAGTTCCGGGTCAGAGAGCTTCGCCCGATCGGCATCGGATTCGAGGTCGAGGTAGAGCGAAGGACGCCCCTCTCCAAGCCCTTGTGCCAGCGTTGTTTTTCCAACCTGCCGTGGCCCTAGTAGGGCAACGGCAGGGCTGTCCTCAAGAAGGCCATGCAGTTCGTCAGCTATGCGGCGATCAATTATCATCCTTGCAATTATGGGTACTACTTCCAGTTTTGCAAGGTTAATTCTTGCAGATCAGCTTAATCTGACCCAACGGTGGTCGCCCATGACGTCAGCCTGCGTCGGCCCACGCCTCTTCGACCTCCTGCATCGCGCGCGCATGGACCCGCAGCTGACCATGATCACCTCCAGATTATGATACCGCAAGAGGGAGAGGGCGCGAATGGCAAGCGCATCGACATGGAACGCCCCAGTCTCAGGCCTTTGCCGGCCCGGCGGACGACGGATTACGAGG
>NZ_JBHUDD010000014.1:0-4486 GCF_042677865.1 Lacimonas salitolerans
CAAGCAAATGACCGGAAACCAAACCACCCACACAAACCGCGAAATAGCCTTGCTCTTTCACCTGATCAGCAAACTGTATGAGACAACCAGCGTCATCATCACCACCAACCTCGAGTTCGGCGAATGGGTGTCGGTGTTCGGCGACGCCAAGATGACCACCGCGCTGCTGGATCGGGTCACCCACGACTGCAGCATCATCGAGACCGGCAACACATCTTACCGTTTCGCCCAAAGCAAATCCCGAACAAAATCCTGAACCAGAGAAAGCAAAGCCCACAGACGAGCTTGCTATATGGGGGCCGCTCGCCTGTGGGCTTTGCTCCCCTTCAGATGGGTCAGCTTTAAATGATCACACTGGGTCAGTTTTGAATGCAGATTGACACCAAACCCGCAGGCCACATAGACAAAGCCCTACCATGTGGACACGTAGGTAAAATCGCTGACCCACAGCAGGTTCGGCGCAGGCGCCCGGAACACACGGTTCACCTTGTCGCGCGGACAGGGTGCTGACGTGTCCGGAACCGTTGTTTTGACCACCTTGCCGCGCACAGCGCCACGGATGCCGATTTGCTTCATCAGGCGCTCAGTAACTACGGCCTGACGCTCAGAGTATCACCAACTTTCGCGCTTTTCTGAGGACCCAGCCCGGCAAGACCTATACCCACATGAGCCCGGGCGCGAGCGTACCAAGACGCATCGCGCCAAAGCGCCGGAACATGTGCGCCCGCATCGTCGGCAAGCACCGTAACAAGGGCGCCGACGGGGCGCGGCATATCTGACATTACACGCCCGTCCGGCACCTCAACCCATGAGAGGCGCAGCCCGATCTGTCCAGCCTGCAACACCACCGCGGCATTACCAGCAACCGATGCAAGCTCAGCTGTGGTCGCCACGGCCATCGAAACCTCGCCCGCGGCCAGAAGCCGTGCAGCCTCGGCGTCGTTTTCAACCCAGACGATGTTGGGGGCGATCTCGACAAGCGCCTCGCGCGCCAGCTGCATCCCGCGCTTTGAACTCAGGATGTCATAGATCTGCATTTCGGGTACGCCGCGTCCCAGGATTGCCCATTCTAGCAGGGCATGAGGCGGCCATTTCACCGCGCGGCGGCCGGGAAACGACGCGGTATCAAACACCGCAAGCCCAGTTTCGGGAGGCGAAAGCGGAAAAGCATCAAGACGGTACGCAAGTGCCTCGAAACGGGGCTCATACATCAGCGCGCAGGCGCTTTGGCCTCTTCCGTGGGCCGGCCGCCAAGCAAAGATTTCGTAGAGGGCCGACGCGGCGTTCCCGCCTGTGGACACTTTCTTTAGCGCACCGGCACCGCAGGCCGCAATTTCCGAAGTCTCGTCAAGGGCGATGATATCCCATCCAGCCAAGGTGGCGCGGGCAATCGCGACACGTGCCCCGCTCAGGGCACCCATACCGGGCCCGCTCGCGCTAGCGGGGTCGACGACAACACGCACCTCATGCTGGAAAAGATGCGAAAGCCGCTCGTTCCGTGCAGGATTGTTGTCAGGGGCGGCCAATAAAATGGGCGTCTGGGCCAGGGCCGATCCGCATAGCGACCCTATCAGACCACACACTGCCATCGCCTTGTGTAGGGCGCGTCCCGCGGCACGGTTTAGTTCAAAGACCGGCATTCTCTTCGCTTCTGAGTTTGGCCACAATATCGAGATAGGCACGCACGATCGCCGCTTCGGTGACCACCCCCACCAGCCGCTGGCTGTCGTGGTCAACAATCGGGATCGCATCGCCCACGAAATCTTCGAGCAGACGCATGGCATCGCGGACGCTCGTGTCGGCATCGAACACAAGCTGCGCCGGGCGAAGGATCTCGGCCACGGGCGCGGACGAGCTTGCATCAAGGTCGATGATGCGAAGATAGCCCTGAAACAATCCTTCGGCGTCCACTGCGTAGCCTTCGCTCCAGCCATGGGCGTCAAGTTCGGCGCGCACCGCTGCCTGGCCTGATCCAACCTCGAAGATCGGCGCCTGCTTGGCGGCATAGTCACGCACCGGCAGCCCGGACAATTGCGCCTCGGCTCGTCCCTGCGACAGGTCACAGCCACGCAGTAGAAGTTGTATGTCAAAGAGCGAGCGCCCGAAAAAGCGGAAGGCCACGACATTGGAGAATACAACCACCACCATCGAGGCGATGGACAGCTCGTAGCTACGGGTGAGTTCAAAGACGATCAGAATTGCGGTGAGCGGCGCGCCTATCACCGGGCTCGTTACGGCCATCATCGCGCTGATAACATAGACTGTAAAAGCGGCGAGCCCTTCAATGCCCAATGCGGTCAGCCCCGTCCAGACCAGCCCTCCCAGCATCGCGCCGATGATCAGCGCCGGGCTGAACACCCCCCCGACAAAGCCCATGCCAATGCAGACCGCGGTAAGCACGATCTTGCCCACGAGGATCATCGCCATCTCGGATGCTGCAAAGGCGCCCTCGATGGTGGCAAAGCGCAGCGTGTATTGTCCGAGCCCGGTAATCTCAGGCAGCCACAATGCGCACAGGCCGACCACAAGGCCGGCGACGGCGCCGCGCGCCTCGGGCACCAGCTTGATACGTCCGCCGATCCGTGCCCCAGCCAGCAGCGTGCGCATATACAGGATCGAAACCGCGCCGCAAAGCAGGCCCATAAGGGCGAAAACTGCGAACTCGGGGGCTTTCAGGCTGACACCGGTCTGCACCACGAATACAGGTGCCCGCTCGAACAGAACGTTGGCGACAACATAGCCCACCGTCGACGCAATCGTGACCGGCGCAAACGACTGCATCGAGTAGTGGCGCAAGATCGCCTCATGGGCAAAGACAAGCCCGGCGATGGGGGCGTTGAATGCTGCCGAAATGGACGCGGCCACCCCGCAGGCAATGGCGATGGCGTTGACGTTGGGCACCGCCAAGCGCAACTTCTCGACCATCCCTCCGATCACCGCGCCCAGAAAGACCATCGGTCCATATTGCCCGACCGAGGCCCCCACACCGAGAGACCCCAACGCGCCCAGCGTAACGATCAGGCCAGATCGGGTATCGGGCATTGGTTTCTGAAGCTGCACGGCAAGGATGGCATCGGCGGGGCCTGCGGGCCTGTGGATGGGCGCAAGCCGGAACACGATGAAGCTGACCACCGCTCCACCTGCTATGGGCACCGCCAGCGTGATCACCAGTAGTGCCAGGGGTGAGAGCCCCGATTGCACCTTGGCGTATGCACTGACTAGCAGCAGATCGTTGAGCCACAGAACTGCTTCGACAAAGGCAATGGCGGCAACGGCAGTGACCGCGCCAATCACAAACCCCACTGTTAACACGGTGATGATACGTTGAACCGTCGTGGATGGCGTGACGCGCGCGGCACTGGCCATTTGGTCAGGCACATGCACTATCATATCATCTCCTCAGCTTTCTCAAGATTTCATCTGCAGAAAGCGTGCCAAGATGATGTTTGAACTGTGTCGTGTCCACGGGCCGATATGGAACGTGACCTAACCCGAATTATGCACGAAGGGTTGGTGCGGGTAGCATAACCTTTTGAAATGCTGTATTTTTGTGGTGCTTAAGCCAAGAAACGCAGATTTCAGGAGCCACCCCTCACCATGAAGCAGTCTACCCCCATCGCACCAGTTTTGTCACCCCTCAACGGTAAGCCAATTCTGCTTAATTTTGACGGGGTGGATATGAGTTCGGATGCAGGTCTGACACTGCTGCGCGAGGTTGAGCGACGCCATGATCTTGCAGGTCTTCTGGCATCCTGCCTCACGGATACGCGTCATCAGGGGAAGGTCAGGCACAGCTTTGAAGATATCCTCAAGTTCCGAATGATGATGATTGCTGCGGGCTATGAGGATGGCTGTCAATCTGCATTCAAAACTGACCCAGTGTGATCATTTAAAGCTGACCCATCTGAAGGGGAGCAAAGCCCACAGGCGAGCGGCCCCCATATAGCAAGCTCGTCTGTGTGACGTAATGGTTCATCAAGGCCAGAAAGCGTGGGTGAAAGACCCAATCTTTCGATCGCGAGACAAAAGTCACCATGGTTTTGGGGTTGTCGATGATCACCCGGCGCGGAACGCCGCCGAAGAAAGACAGCGCCCGTGCAAAGGCATCCAGCACCATCTCCTGCTTCTCGTTCATGTAGGCCACAACAAAGGGTTTGCGGCTGTGGCACAAGCGGAAATGGGCGACGTGAACCTTGTGTTGGACACCGTCTAAGAGGACATATTCTTCGCTCCAGTCGAACTGAAGCGCATCCCCCGGCGCGAAATAGAGCGGGATGAATGCATCAGTTCCGTCGGTTCCAGATGACTTCTTGAGCTCACTTACCAAGCGCTGAACTGGTGAATAGGAGCCGGTGTAGCCTTCCGCAACAAGCACCTCATAGAGTTTCTTAGCTGTGCGACGTTCACGGCGTCGAAGATGTAGATCGTGCTCAAAAAGTTCCCGCAAACGCGCATCAAATGCCGCGTTCAACTTGGACCCGACACG
>NZ_JBHUDD010000015.1:0-633 GCF_042677865.1 Lacimonas salitolerans
CTACCCCCCGGGTGGGTCATTTTTAAATGATCACGATGGGTCAGTTTTGAATGCAGATTGACAGACCTCAAGTGGAAGAACCTGTTGTGGATCACCGAGCGTGACGAGACCTATCTGGGCTTGTTCGTGGACGGTAAAACAGGACAGCGGCCCTTGGTGGCACGGGACCGTGCTGTGCGTCCCTTTGAGCGGCAAGTTGAGTTGAACCCAGAACTGTCCAGCATGACGCTGCATGAAGTGATCGATGCCAAACTGGACGAATACGTTTTTGTCACGCGTTTGGGCCAGCGTGCTGCGCGGGCCAATCTCGCGCGTAATTTCGAAAAACTGTTGGACCGGCTGGGGCTGGTGTATGGCGCTGACGAAAAGAAGCGCACGCTATACAGTTGGCGGCATTTTTACGCGACACTGGACCTGCAGCGTGGTGTCAGCACCCACGTGCTCAGTCGACAGATGGGAAACAGCACCGGCGTCTTGGATCGATTTTACTCAAAACTGTCGCCGTTCATGAACCCTGGGCTGCATTCAGGGCGTACAGATCGGCAGGAAAAGAGAGTGTCCGATCTTCTGTGTAACTGCGGTTTGGTCCATGCTTCCTGAGAGGAGCAAGGACGATGACAATTTCCAAAGAAC
>NZ_JBHUDD010000016.1:0-628 GCF_042677865.1 Lacimonas salitolerans
GATCCCGCCATCCGTAAGATCATCTACACGACGAACGCGATTGAAAGTTTGAACAGGGTCATTCGCAAATCGATCAAGACCCGCGGCTCGTTCCCGACTGAGGAAGCCGCGACGAAGCTGATCTATCTGGCGATCCGCAACTTCGAGAAAGGTGGCCGGAATGTTCGGGAATGGTTTGCGGCCCGCAATCAGTTCGCTATCATGTTTGACGAGCGCTTCAATGCGTGACTGTATCTGAAACTCGCATGGGCCAGCCCAGATACACAAAGTTCATGACACTCCCCAGGAAAAGTTGGCCGATGGAGCGGAGTTGACCGCTGAGCAAGAAATCACAACACCTGACGCTGTAGAAACGCAGCCGACAGAAACACTAGTTGAGCCCCCTGCCCCGGCTTTGTCAGCAGCCCACAAGGCCTTTGATCTATTCGATGCAGGCAAATTGGGCGAGGCTGCATTGCTCGTTGCCTTGGGTGTATCGCGGGAAGGATACGCCCTCGACGACGATTTGCGAATGCGCGCACTGACGGCGCTGGAACAAGGACGGCTCGATCATGCGGAAGACGTCCGAGAAGGTGTCATGCGACGGGATCGCATGCTTCAGCTTCAGGAAGTCCCTGAAAAGATGCTC
>NZ_JBHUDD010000017.1:0-605 GCF_042677865.1 Lacimonas salitolerans
GGGTCCCGAGGCCGGCGAGGCACTCGCTCGCGTGCTGCCGCCGGAAACGCTTGACGCGTTGGTGAAAGAAGCGTACGAGAACGGTGGCGCGCTGGGTGCGCAGGAATTGCTGAACGAGATGACCAAGGCGGTGCTCGAACGAGCACTGGACGCCGAAATGACCCATCATCTCGGATACGAGAAAGGAGACCCCGCCGGGAACGGGTCCGGGAATTCCCGGAACGGCAGGTCCCCGAAAACCGTGTCGACCTCGAACGGCCCGGTCGAACTGGCGGTGCCGCGCGACCGGAACGGCTCGTTCGAACCGGCGATCGTGCCGAAACGCGCACGCAGGCTGGGCAATATCGACGAGGCGATCCTGTCGCTGTATTCGCGCGGCATGACCACCCGGGACATCGAATCCCATTTGCGTGAAGTGTATGACGTGAGCGTGTCGCGGGAATTGATCTCCAACGTGACCGAAGTGGTGACCGACGAGATCGCGCTGTGGCAATCCCGGCCCCTGGACGAGGTATACCCGATCCTCTATGTCGACGGCCTGCGGCTGCGGGTCAAGGACAAGGGCGTGGTCACCTCCAAGGTCGCCTATCTGGCCGTCGGCGTGG
>NZ_JBHUDD010000018.1:0-584 GCF_042677865.1 Lacimonas salitolerans
CAGTGCGCGCATGAGCGAAGTAATAGGCGATGCTTTGCGGGTCACGCAGGCTACGACGCGCCAACAGCCA
This sequence comes from Lacimonas salitolerans, assembly GCF_042677865.1. NCBI lineage: Bacteria > Pseudomonadati > Pseudomonadota > Alphaproteobacteria > Rhodobacterales > Paracoccaceae > Lacimonas > Lacimonas salitolerans. The sequence goes on from NZ_JBHUDD010000018.1 coordinate 71, forward strand.
GCGGGAAAACCCCTCCGCTGTCTGATATCTGAGCGGGACCCAGGCCCAATCATAGAGCCGCTGTCCCTTGGCGCCTTCACCAGCTGACAGAGGTTGCCAAGCCTCAGTGGGCAGTTCGGAAATCATCGTTGCAGGATCGGTCTGCACCAGCGCCCACTCCTCCAGAAAGCGTAAGGTATGGTTCGAGCGCACCGCCAGCACATAGGGCTGACCACGATCCTCCAGCATGCGCCGGAACCGATGGTCCGAGCCATAGACCGCATCNTCTGGATCATTGGCCCAGGCCTTCGGCAAGTAGAGCTGCCGATCGACCAGTGCATGGCCCCAGCGGCTCGCATAGGAAGCAAACACGCCGATCTGGCAGTTCTCGATCCGGCCCGCCGTACCGGAATACTGTCGGCCAACACCGACAGAATGGACGCCCTTCTTGAGAAACCCGGTCTCATCCACGACCAGCACGCCGTCCGGATCACCAAGCGCCTCAATCGCATAACTCCGGACCCGCTCGCAGAGC
>NZ_JBHUDD010000019.1:0-2632 GCF_042677865.1 Lacimonas salitolerans
GCGCAGGCTGGGATGACACCTTCCTGCGCTCGATTCTCACAAACATAGCAATGGCTTAATGCCAAAAGCGATTGCCCTGACCCCCCGGGTGGGTCATTTTTAAATGATCACGATGGGTCAGTTTTGAATGCAGATTGACACACTTGAGGGTTCGAGTAGTAGAGGTGGAACCGGCTTACCTAAGTCGTACTGGACGCAGCCGACTTTATGTCTCGGTTTGGGGTGACCCACAGGTTCTGATGTCCAAAAAGCCTCGGATATCGATTTTTTCCCAAAGTCGCATCAACGACGGCCCGGTGGGACGAGAACACGATTAGCCTTGCTGTCGCATGGCAAAGGCTCAAGCTGCTCCATCCACCACCCTGTCAGTAAGTTCATATCCTTTGGCACAAGCCCTCACGTGCCACCGGTCCGCCGCCACTGCAGCATCACGTAGGTTGGAAAACCAAGCGATACGATGCACGCCATTTTGACCGTTGCCGCCCCATTCTCTGACCACGGAATATTCACCAAACAGATTATACCCCACATCTACGCGGTAGAAGTTGGGCCGTTCTGCGTGATGATGAACAAGCGTAATCATTGGCGGTTAAGGAATCGTTTGCGATGTATGCAGTTTTGCAGAACCCCTCGCCGCACACCAGCCTTCCAGCCAATCGCGGTGGAACAACACAGGTTTGCCAAACTGTGTTGCGTTCGCGTGGTGCGACAACTGTGTTTGGAAAACTGGGTTGAACAACTGTGTTCCCCTATTCCTCGCCGCCCACACCCGCACCACCTTCAGCCTTCTGCGCTGCATACTCTTCCGCTGACAGCTCATATCGCTTGCCCGTGAACATGTCCTTTTTCATACGCGGGGTAAGGTGACTGTAATGCCGCTCGATCATTCCAATCGACGTGCCCATCTGCTGGGCCAGTGCGTGGATATCCATTCCGTCGTTGACTAGCGCAAAGGTGGCGTAGGTGTGCCGCAGGCTGTACAGCACGCGATTGTCGCCCGTCTTGGGGCAGATCAACAACCCACTGTCTTTGAGGAACGCTTTGAAGGTCTGGCGTAGGTTGTCCGTGACTGTTCCGTTCGGCAGGCAGAACACAGGCAGGTCCAGCTTCTGCTTGAGCATAGCGTAGAACTCAATGTCCTTGATCGCTTCCGTGCGCGAGTGAAGGCGCTTGAGATAGTCAATCGTGCCAGCCCGCCCAATAGCTTCGTGCGGCTTGGTCTTGCCGTGCAAGTAGAACTCCACATACTCCAAGCCGTTGTCTTCGAACACCGTCACGTGCTTCCAGCGCAGGTTCTCCGCTTCTGTGCCGGGTCGCATACCCGTGTTGGCGACAATCAAAACATAGTCGCGCAGCAGGTGGCGCATATCGCGTGACTTGCCGCCTTTGCCCTGTTCGATCCAGTGCGGCAGCTTGCGGATCATCTTGCGATAATCCTCTCGGCTGAAATCAGGCCGCCGCTTTGCGCCTTCGCCCTTGTTCGTCAGTATGGGCACCTTGGCTTGCGTGATGAACCCGCGTGCCACTGCTTCTGCATACACACGGTTCATCGCCGCGTTGTGCGTGTTCAAGGTCGAAGCTTTGGGATCGCGCCCGATCACCCGCTTGCGCCACGCATTAAAGTCCTGAATTTTTTGGTGGTCGATGCTGGTGATGAAGGTCTTACCAAAAAACGGGATGAAATAGAGGTTCAGCGCCTTGATGTAATCTTTGTACACCTTGCGCCCGGCCTCCGCGTCCAGCTGCTTCTGCATATCCGCAATCGCCAGCTTGGCCACGTCTTCAAAACGTTTGGTCACTACAGGCAGCTCGTGCTTGGCGCGAAACTTGTATTCAAGGTATTGGTCACGGGCCACAGTTTTGGCTTCCTCCAACACCATCTTGCCCGTGCTGATCCTCACCCAGTGCTGCTCAATCTTGAACGTGGCCTGCCAGCGCTTGCTGTTACCGCGCTTGTAGACCTTAACCTCGCCGTCCAGCAGCGTGTGTGTGTTTGCACTGAGTGCGACCATACTGTGTTCCCAAGCTTCATCGCACAGTACGATTTTGTGTTGGTATTGTCAGCCAGAAACCACAGGCACGTAGACAAGCTGGGCATAAACGGTGTTTGCAAGTGCTGGTGCTGCGAAACCGTTGCCAAACAGTGTGTTTTCAACACGGTTCGCAAACACTGTGTTCAAACACTGTGTTGGAAAAACTGTGTCGAACACAGCAACCGCAAACACTGTGTTCAACACAGCAAATCACCCGCACAAACCCACGCAAACACGCGACAAAACTGTGCGATGAGTGTGCAGCACATTTCGTAAAAATGTGCGATGGCTAAGTGGTTGTTTTTCTTTGTTAAAATGGTGCCCGGGGGCGGAATCGAACCACCGACACGAGGATTTTCAATCCACTGCTCTACCCCTGAGCTACCCGGGCACGGTTGCAGTATGACTGCGGGTGGCGGTTCAATATGCGAGGTTACCGAGGCTGTCCAGAGGGTATTGCGAAAAAGACTGAAAACGGTGGCAGTGCTGACTTGCCGCGCCGATGGGCTGCTGCCGGTTTCTGGGACACAGGGTTGCCCGGGGGGTAGCAAAGCCCACAGGCGAGCGGCCCCCATATAGCAGGCTCGTCTGTGGGCTTT
>NZ_JBHUDD010000020.1:0-910 GCF_042677865.1 Lacimonas salitolerans
ACGGCAGTGTCCGGGAAGGCGGCGGTGATGGCGTCAGGGAAGCCCTTGAGACCGTCGACCACCGCGATCAGGATGTCCTGCACGCCCCGATTTCGCAGCTCATTCATCACCGACAGCCAGAACTTGGCGCCTTCATTCTCAGCAATCCACAGACCCAGAACTTCCCGCACACCGTCACGGGTTACGCCGAGGGCCACGTAAACGGCCTTGTTCTTCACCATCCGGCTGTCGGCATCGCGGATCTTGACCCGGAGCGCGTCGAAAATGACGATCGGATACATCCGGTCCAGCGCCCGGCTCTGCCACTCGCGGACCTCGTCCAGAACGGCATCGGTCACGCGGCTGATGAGGTCAGGCGAGACCTGCAGTCCGTAGACATCCTCAAGGTGGGCGCGGATGTCACGGACCGTCAGACCAGCGGCATAGAGACCAATGATTTTGTCGTCGATCCCGTCAATCCGGGTCTGGCCCTTCTTCACCAGCTCAGGTTCGAAACTGCCGTCACGGTCACGCGGCACCGCGATCGGCACCTCGCCATCCTGCCCCTTCAACCGCTTGGAGGAGGCCCCGTTGCGCCGGTTGACCTGCCCCACAGGCGCGTCCTTGCCCTCCTCATAGCCAAGATACGCGGTCAGCTCGGCCCCCAGCATCCGTTCCATCAGCTTGATCTTGAGCTCTTTCAACAGCCCGGCATCGCCAAGCAGGTCTTCAGGCCGCTCGCAGCCCTTCAGAAGTTCGTCCAGCAGTTCCTTGGAAATCGTCATCGTCCTTGCTCCTCTCAGAAAGCATGGACCAAACCCCAGTTACACAGAAGATCGGACACTCTCTCACGGCGTCGAAGATGTAGATCGTGCTCAAAAAGTTCCCGCAAACGCGCATCAAATGCCGCGTTCAACTTGGACCCGACACG
>NZ_JBHUDD010000021.1:0-9744 GCF_042677865.1 Lacimonas salitolerans
CGCCTCACGTCGTGACAACAACATCTGGTGCGACCCTGAACAGGCCAGTGCGCCTTAACCCACACAAATCGCGAAGGGACCCGGAATCGTCATAGACCGCAAAGCTCGACTCCTCGCCCCGGGGCACCCTTGTCCCGTCGTTGAAGACGAAAAAGCGGTCCCCGACCTGAACCGTGTAGGTGACGGGGTTGGACAGGGCATCAGGCAAGTCATTGTTGAAAATCACGGACACCGATATTTCCTTTTCTGCAAATCGGATTCGACGCTGCACCATACCCGTGCGTGCGGCCGCGCCATCATCAGAACTGATGAGCGCGGGTATGAAAATGACTGTCAGGACAACGATTTATTCCTTTGCCCGGCGCGTGCCGGACAAAGGGGGTGGCCCTTATGGGCAATGCTGCGACGGGGCAGGCCTCTCCCGGCGCCCAAGGCCCGCACCTTTCGCATGCGAAANTTGTCCCGGAAACGGCAGAACGCCTCAGGCGACACGCCCTGTCGCTCAAAACCGGGGCGGGGCCTTTTGCCGGACCGGGCCGCCGTTCAGACCCGTTTGCGGACCCAGCCCAGGAACGCCTTGTCGGCATCGGTCAGGCGCGGTGCGCCCGAGGCGGCCCAGACGCCATGCCAGTCGGCCTGAAGCGCATAGACATCGGCGCCGGGGATCAGCGCGCGCGCGGCTTCCAGCGTTTCGGGGCGCAGTTGCGGCGGGCGCGCAGGGACGGCTTTGCGCGGCGGCCCGCCCCGGCGCGGGGTCACGCGCAGGATGTCGCCCGGCTCTTCGCTCAGGTGGTAATCGGGCAGATGATCGGTGGCGATCATCTCGCGCAGCATGGCGCGGAACACCCGGCGCGGGCTGGCCGAGCCGGATTTGTGATGCAGCACCGAGACCGAGATGCGCCATTCGGGCTGGCGGCCGCAATGCTTGCGCGCCAGTTCATAAATCCGCCGCTCCAGCGGCTTGCGCAGGCGAAAGTAATCGCGGCTCAGCGTCAGCACTGATTTCGACAGCACCGCCCGATAAAGCCAGTCGGACAGCGTCACCGCCACGCTGACCATGCGCCCGCCGCGGGTCTTGCGCGCGATCTGCCAGGTCTCGATCAGGCCAAAGCCGGTGGTCACCTCGTGCCCGCCGGTTTCCAGGTTGGTGGTGATGCGGGTGCCGGCCAGCCGCTCGAACGCCTCGCGCAGGCGGCGATAGCTGTCGCCGGATGTTTCGCGGTTGGTCGCCACCAGCAGGTCATGCGCGGTCAGGTGCAGCGTGCGGCTGATCGCGCGCCCGGCATTGAGCGCCGCCACAAGCTGGCTGATGCAATAGATCAGGATGTCCTTGTCATGGATCGTGGCCAGCCCCTTGACCGAGGGGGTCACGGTGATCTGCGCGCCGTTGTGGGTGTAGTCCAGGATGCGCCGGTCGGGCCGGGTGGACAGCGAGAACATCGGATGCTCCATCGAGGCCAGGTCGTCCTTTGGACTGGCCGCGAAGATATCGCAGACAAAGAAATCCGATTGTGGATGATATGCGGGCCCCAAGGCCCCTGCCCCGCCTGTCACGCGCCTGTTCCTTCACTGCCTCAAGGTGCGACCGGAGCGATTTTCCGCCCTTCTTGCCGCGCCCCCGGTTGGCCAAAGATGGCTCCGGGAGATTCGTGGTTTTGTTGACACCCGAGGGTAAAGTTATCCACAGGCTGCGTCCAGCGCTGATCACGCCGCGATCGGGGGATCAGAGTCGCGCGATCGGGTTTCCAGAGTCGGTTCGTCGTGGTTTCAGAGTCGCAAGGCTCCTGCGAGATCCCAAATCCGCCCCGCAAAAACAGGGGCTTTGGCAAGCCGGGCAATCCCTGTAACACTACAATAACCATATTTAACCGCAATTTGCAGCAACAGCCCGGCCCCGAACGTCCGATCCGCATGGAAAACAGGGGAAATTTGCTTGGGAAATCAGGAAAAACAGCCTGCATGTGCGCAAAATGCTTTCATGTATCACCTTTTGAGGTATACTTAGGAAAACACATAACATGGGGCTGGATATGGTATCCGAGAGCAGCACACCCCCCTATTTCGGCATCGACCCCGACCGGGCCATGGCCGATCTGGACACACCCGCCGATACCGGGCGGTTTGCCCGTATCGCGCAGGCCTGTGCGCAGGGGCGTGACGACCTGGCCCGGCAGGGCATGGACGAGACCGGGGCCAAGACGCTGCGGCTGTTTTCCACATGGGAGATCACCCGCTACCTGATCCCGGTGAACACCGCGCATTTCCGCCGCGTGCTGCGCGCCAATCCCGACCTGCCGCAGGGCCGCAGCGACACCACCGGCGGGGCCAAGTGGTTCACCCTCGATGAGGTGCTGCGCCTGCGTGCGCATTTCTCAGAGGCCGGCAGCCGGGCCAAGGAATACCGCCCCTACCGCCCCGCCGGACTGCCCGCCAAAATGGTGGCGGTGGCCAATTTCAAGGGTGGCGTGGGCAAGACCAGCACCGCGGCCCATCTGGCGATGTCGGCGGCACTTGATGGCTACCGCGTGCTGGTGGTGGATCTGGACAGCCAGGGCAGCATGACCTCGATCTTCGGCGGCAAGGTCGCGGATGAATGGCAGACGGTGTTCCCGCTGCTGGCGCGGCATTACGCGCGCCATGTGCAGGGCGACAACCAGCGCCGGCAGGACCGGGGCGAGCCGCCCCAGCCGCTGGACGACACCCTGTCCGAGGCGCTGGACATGCGCGCCGATGCCCTGATCCAGAGCACCCACTGGCCCAACATCGACCTGATCGGCGCGCAGCTGAACCTCTATTGGGCCGAGTTCCAGATCCCGGTCTGGCGCATGGGCGCGCGCGGCTGGAAGCTGTGGGATGCGCTGGCCGACAGCCTGACCGCCGATGGCGTGCTGGACCGCTATGACCTGATCTTTTTCGACACGCCCCCGGCGCTGGGATACCTGACCATCAACGGTCTGTCGGCGGCCGATATCCTGCTGGTGCCGCTGGGGGCATCGTTCCTGGAATTCGACAGCACGGGGCGGTTCTTCGACATGCTCCATTCGACCTTTGCCAGCATCGAAGAGGCCGAGAACATGGCCGCCCGCGCGCTGGGACGCGAGGGGCTGGCGTTCGAATGGGATGCGGTCCGCGCCCTGATCACCCGCTATGACGGCGCGCAGCAGGGCGAGATGGCGGCGCTGATGCAGGCCTATCTTGGCCCCACCCTGTCGCCGCACCGGCAGGATTTCACCGCGCTGATCGGGCAGGCGGGCGAGCAGGTCAACGGCATCTACGAGGCCGATTACCGCGATTTCAACCGCGAGACCTATGTGCGCGGGCGCGAGACATTCGATGCGACCTATGCCGCCTTCAAGCGGCTGCTGACCGGCGTGTGGCGGCGTGACGAGCTGGCCGCGCAAAAGGCTGCGGAATGACGGCGCGCGCCCTGTTGACGGCGCGTTCAGCCGCCCGCGCGACCCTGCCCGCCGATGATGTGCTGAAAGGAGGCCCGCAATGGCCAAACGCAAACGTCTGAGCCTGCCGCTGCCCGGCACTCTTTCCGGTGATCCCGGTGTTGCTGACACCGGTCCCGACCGCCCTGCCCTGCAGTCGCGCGCGCCCATCGCGCAGGTGGCGGGCGATGCCGCCGCCGTCGCCGCCTTTCACGATGTGGCCGGCGAGCTGACCCGCGCGCGCGAGGATGGCCGGCTGGTCGTGTCCCTGCCGCTGGATGTGGTGCGCGCCGATCACCTGACGCGCGACCGGTTGACCTCGGATGCCGAGGACATGGAGGCCCTGCGCACCAGCATCGCCACCCGTGGCCAGCAGACCCCAATCGAGGTGTTGGCCCTGCCCGGTGGCGGCTATGGTCTGATCTCGGGCTGGCGGCGGCTGCAGGCGCTGCGCGAGCTGGCGCGCGACGACCCTGAGCGCTTCGGCACGGTTCTGGCCCTGCTGCGCCGCCCCGACACCGTGGCCGAGGCCTATCGCGCCATGGTCGAGGAAAACGAGATCCGCGCCGATCTGTCGTTCTATGAACGCGCGCGGATCGTGCAGCGCGCGGTCGATGACGGGGCATTCAGCGACACCAAGCAGGCGCTGAACACGCTGTTCGGCTCGGCCAGCTATGCCAAGCGTTCCAAGATCAAATCCTTCCTGCGGGTGGTCGAAGGGTTGGACGGCGTACTGCGCCACCCCACCCGTCTGGCCGAGCATCTGGGCCTGAAACTGGCCCGCGCACTGGATCAGGATGCCAGCCTGCCCGACCGTCTTGCCCGCGCGCTGGACACCGTGGACCCCACGGATGCCGAGGCCGAACTGGCCGCGATCAAGGCAAACCTTTCGCATGCGAAAGGTTTGGGCAAGGAGCGATCAGAGTCTGGCCGGGCCGAAACAGGGTCGAAACCCGTCCCCGCAGCCCGCTATCAGCCCATCGGCCCCGGTCTGATGCTGGAGATGGACGAGGGCCGCATCGGCGTCACCGGCAAGCGGTTGAGCCCTGATCTGGTCAAGCGTCTGGAGCAATGGCTGCGCGCCCAGCCCGAGGCGCGCTGAGCCGCCGTCCTCACCCCCTCCGCTGTGAGGGCGCGCAACGGGCACCGCGCGCCCTGCTGTCAATGCGTTAAGCATGGCCCCCTAGCGTCTGCGGGCCATCACCCTCGCATCACAGACCGGGAGCCGCCCATGTCCGATACCTCTGCCATCCTGTCGCTGCCCTATATTCAGCCCGCACAGGCCCAGAAACACGTCACCCATAACGAGGCGCTGCGCCATCTGGATCTGCTGGTGCAGCTGACCGTCACTGACCGGGGCCGGTCTGACCCGCCCGCAGCCCCCGAGTATGGCGCGCGCCATATCGTCGGCACCGGCGCCATCGGCGATTGGGCCGGACAGGACGGGGCGCTGGCGGTTCATACCGCGCTGGACGGCTGGCAGTTCGTCACCCCCCTGCCCGGCTGGCGCGCCTGGGTGCTGGACGAGGCGCGGCTGGTGGTCTGGGACGGCAGCGCCTGGACCCCGGCCACCGCGCAGGATCAGGTCGCTCTTCTGGGCATCAACACGCAGGCCGATCCCACCAACCGTCTGGCCGTCGCAGCCCCTGCCACGCTGCTGAACCATGACGGTGCCGGCCATCAGGTGAAAATCAACAAATCCGCAGAAACAGAGACCGCCAGCCTGCTGTTTCAGACCGGCTGGTCGGGCCGGGCCGAGATGGGCACCGCCGGGTCGGACGGGTTTGCCATCAAGGTCAGTGCCGATGGCACGGGCTGGGCCACGGCGCTGTCGGTCGACCCGGCCACCGGGCTGCCGACCCTGCCCCAAGGCGCGCGGATCGACGAGTCGGTCAGCGGCAGCGCTGTGACCCAGAGCCAGACCGACACCACCGCGGGGCGGCTGACAAAGACCGGGGACTTCGGGATCGGCGGCAATGCGCCCTCGGTCGGCAATGCCTCGGTCACCGACAACAGCCTGGCACCGGGGGTCTATGCCTATGCCACGGCGGGCGGGTCCTCGGGCGGGCCGTCCGAGGTGTCGCGCGGTCTGCTGTTTCATGGTCGGCCAATGCCAATGGCGGGGAATCGCAATGGATGGTGGTCGAGTTGTCCAACCCGGTCACCGTCATGGCCCCGGGCGAGATCGTGTCGCGCAGCCGGACGTCCGGGGCATGGTCGCCCTGGGTGCGGTCCTATGGAACTGCCAATATCCTCGGCCCGGTGGGGCAGGCGGGCGGCCTGCCGACCGGCGCAGTGATCGAGCGCGGGGATGCAGGGGCCAATGGAAGCTATGTGCGCTTTGCCGATGGCACCCAGATCTGCGATGTGACCACCCCCGCGCAGGCCAGCACGGCGGCCATGGGCGCGATCTTCAGCGCGGGCTCAGATGCGGGCTGGAGCTTTGCCATGCCCTTTGCCGCGCCGCCGGTGGTAAGCGGGCAGGTGGCGGGCGGCGCAGGCTGGGTGGCGGTGTCCGACAGCAGCCCGACAGTGGCGCAATGCCGCCGCTGCTCCGCCCTGTCCGAGGCCACGGCCGTGCCGCTGCGCCTGATGGCCGTTGGACGCTGGGTTTAGGGTACAAGCGCCTCACAGAGCCTGTTGTGCCAATCGACGGCCCGCCCAAACCTTTCGCATGCGAAAGGTTTGGGCATCAGGCGAACACCATCTCGCCGAGTTATTGATGTCTGAAGCCGTAGGCAGAATTCTGAAATTTTCGTAAAAGCCTGAATGAAAGTCGTTCCCGCGCCATAATTCCTGCCCCCCCCACGCCAAGCCGTCCGGCGATGTCGGATCCGGGACATATGGGGTCGGGTATGGCGGTGGGATTTCAATATCAGGCGACGCTTTGGGCAGTGGATCGCCCGGTGCTGACCGGGCTGCGCGATCTGGCGATTGTACAGTCGGGGCCTGCGGGGCAGGGCGGGCTGGCGGTGCAGGCGGTGGCGGGGCCGGCCCCGGGGTTTCAGCTTTCGGCCTGGGGATTGGACGGGCTGGCGCTGCTGGACAGTACTGCCATCTCCGGCCCCGGTCGTGCGGGGGCAGAGCCGGATATCATCCCCACGCGCATGGCGGACGGGCAGGGGGTGACCCTGGTTCTGGGCGACGGGCAGACCGGGCTGGCGGGGCTGTGGTCGGACGGGGCGGGGGGCTTTGGCCCTGCCGTCACGACGGGGGGCAGCGCGGCCGGCCTGTCGCGCGACCTGACCGGTCTGACCGTCGCGGGGCAGGGGGTTGCGGTTTTCGCCTATGGGCTGGTGGCGGGCAGCCAGGCGCCTGCCGCCTGGACGGTGGGTGACGATGGCCGGTTCACCGCGCTGTCGCCCGGCAATGCGGCGGCCCCGACAAACGGCATGCCTGCGCCGGGGATGACCGGGCTGGCGCAGGCCGGCGGCTACGTAGCGGCCGGTGGCACGGGCGACGCGCTGGTGGTGCTGTACCGCATCGGGGCGGACGGGCGGTTGACCCTGTCCGACACCGTGGCGCAGTCCGGCAACCCCGGAATGGGCGGCGCGGTGGTGATGGCCATGGCCGAGGCTGGCGGGCAGGCCCATGTGATCGCGGGCGCCGCGGGCAGTAACACGATCACCGTCTGGTCGGTGACCCCCGGCGGCGCGCTGGTGCTGAGCGATCATGTGATTGACAGCGCGGCGAGCCGGTTTCAGGGCGTCACCCATCTGGCCGTTGCCACCCATCAGGGCGCGGTGTTCGTGGCCGCGGGCGGGGCCGACAGCGGTGTGAGCCTGTTTCGCCTGACACCGGGCGGGCGGCTGGTGCATCTGGCTGTGGTGGCCGATGGGCTGGGCTGGTCTCTGGACGGGCTGGCGGCGCTGGATCTGGCGGCGGACGGGCAGGGGCGTCTGCATCTGGTGACCGCCGGGCTGCGCGATGCCGGGATCAGCCATTTCACCTTTGACCCCGGGCTCGGCACGGTGATCGAGGGCAGTGCACGCAACGACACGCTGGGCGGCACCGCCCATGGCGACATCCTGCGCGACGGGGCCGGATCGGACATGCTGCGTGGCGGGGCGGGGTCGGATATCTTTGTCTTCGATACCGATGGTCAGGCCGATACAGTGACGGATTTCAACCCGGCGCAGGATCGGCTGGACCTGTCAGGCTGGGCCTTCTGGCGCGGTGCGCATCAGCTGGCGATCGATCCGCGCGTGGACGGGGCCGAGGTCACCTTTGACGGCCCGGCAGGCACCGAGCGGCTGGTGCTGCTGTCGGCCAACGGCCAGCCGCTGAGCATCGCGCAGGTGCAGGCCGCGATCCTGCCGGGGCCGGACCGGTTTCTGCCCGGCTGGCTCGATACCGCGCGGCTGCGTCCGCCCGATCAGGACGCGCCCGCCGGTCAGCAGGTTCAGGGCACGCCGCGGGTCGATGTGCTGGCAGGGGGGGCGGGCCATGACACGATCAACGGGATGGCGGGGTCCGACCGGCTGGACGGCGGTGCGGGCAACGACCTGATCTTTGGCGGGGTGGGGTTCGACACGATTATGGGCGGGTCAGGGGATGACACGCTGCGCGGCATGGACGGGTTTGACAGCCTGTGGGGCGGGTCCGGTGATGATCTGCTGTTTGGCAACAATGGCAATGACGGGATGTCGGGGGAGGCCGGGGCAGACACGCTTTATGGTGGATTAGGCTCTGATACGCTGCTGGGCGGGGATGGCGACGATCACCTGCTGGGGGGCAATGCCGGCAATGACACCCTGCTGGGGGACGGGGGCGACGACCTGCTGCTGGGGGGCATCGGCAATGACGCGCTGTATGGCGGGGCGGGGGATGACACCTTGCTGGGGGCCAATGGTGCCGACAGCCTGTGGGGCGGGGCAGGCAATGACCTGCTTGAGGGCAATGCCGGCCCCGACCATCTGTGGGGGGGCGACGGCAATGACACGCTGCAGGGCGGCATCAATCACGACGTGCTGTATGGCGGGTCGGGCAACAACCTGCTGATGGGCGAGGATGGCCGCGATACCCTGATCGGGGGACGGGCAATGACACGCTGTATGGCGGGGCAGGGGACGACTGGCTGGAGGGGGTTAGCGGCACCAACCTGCTGGACGGTGGCATCGGGGCCGATACATTTGTCTTTCGCGGCGGTGTGACCCGTGTTGTGCGCTTTCAGGCTGGAATAGATACTGTTCTGTTCGATCCCGTGCTCTGGGGTGGCAGCGCGCGCAGCCCGGATCAGATCCTTGCAGGGGCGTCACAGGTGGCGGGGGGCTGGTTGTTCGATTTCGGGCTGCAGGGCCAGTTGCGCATCGAAGGCCTGCCCGGGGCCACCCTGACCGAAAGCGATATCGGGCTGATATAGAGCCTGTTCCAGAGGTCTGGCTTACCAAGCGCGTTGCAGGGGATGGCACATGGTCCCACGGCAGGTCCGTGGCCATGCCGCTGCTGCGCCGCCCCGGTTCAACATGGCTGGGCGGCGCGTCCTTCGTGTCGGCTGTCCCGTGCGAAACCCCGCCCTGTCCAAGACACCGCCCTTCTCAAAGGACGGTGCTCCTGGAGAGCCGACCTTAGGTGGGGTAGGTTCCGAAGTTCGATCCGTCTCCAGTAAGAGCGCCCCGCAAGGGGCGCTCTTTTCGGAATGGCCGGAGTGGCATCTTAGTGGCTGTAAGATTGCTCTTCAGCCAGAAGGTTGATGCTCAGGTGGCTGCCCTGGAGGCTGACATTGGCATCCTGTTCCACGTACATGTCCGCGATCTGCTGTTCGGTCGCGTTCATCGTGGTGTCACCGATCGGTGTGTCGTCCAGTTTGTCCTCGCACACAACCCGTCCCAGATCGATCTCTTCGCAATGCGCAACGGCCTGGACCGGATCGCAATCCGGCAGCGTGACGCACTTGTCCTCGAAGTAGATGATCCCCTTGCCATCGCCGTCTTCGCCGGTCTTGAGCAAGAGGTCGATCAGGGCGCTCTCGTCGAAGAACGGATCGGTCGGGTCGATGGCTTCCAGTTCGGACACCAGGCCCTTTACGACGATCGTGGACCCGCCCACCATGATATGGACATCGTCACCGTTTTTGACGCTGGCCGACAGATCCGACGGATCGAAATCGGTGTGGAACACGATCCGGTCACCGTTGTCGGCATCGAAATCCATGATCCAGTTCTTGTGGCCGATATCGGTGCTGACATAGTCGCATTCGCCGTCACCGTCGGTGTCGACACCGTGACCAAAGACGAAATCATCGCCATCGGCCCCGCCAAACATCCGGTCGTTGCCTTTGTAGCGCGACAAACTTGATGAGAAGAGCGCG
>NZ_JBHUDD010000022.1:0-4621 GCF_042677865.1 Lacimonas salitolerans
ACGGATGTTAACAATGCAGGTGGGTCAGTTTTAGATGATCATAACCCACCCAAGTGGGTCACTTTTGCATGCCGATTCACACGTGAGGGACTGAACGATCTGGAACGCCGCCGAAGCTGCTCTTCTGTATTCCGGCTTGGCGCGCCACCTCGACCTTCTCTTGTAACGTATCGAGTAGTGCCCGCTCAACTATCCGGTTGTGGACAGATGCCATGACGATGCCGCGCTTGCCGCCGCTGCTTTTAGACTTCAGGACACCTTTCTGCGGGTCAAATTCAAATGTTCCCTCACGAAGGCGTCGCTGAATTCTCAATATGTCTCTGTTTGCAGTGCGATCGAAGTCCTCAATCGCACTACGGGTCTCCTCAGACTTTGACCGGGCACCGTTCGCGCGAATTCGGCGCCAAGCCTTATGAAGCGAATCTTGTTTGCGGCAGAGTTCGAATAACTTTCCCACGATCGCTTGTTCTCTCTGGCGGACGCATCGGTATGCCTCGTCCTGCCTCTGAAGTTGCCTGTCGCTTCCACGGACCGCTTCCGGCATCGCTGGGATGCTCGGTCACGGCGACCGACACGGGCTGTCGTGGCGCGAGGCCCGTCGACCCGAGGCCGCCCCCCATCTGATCGGCGCTCAGCATGAACCCGGCGATGAGGATGACGGCGTAAAGCGTCGCCGAGGAAAACTCCACGACGACAGTGAGCCAGCCCCAGGGGCCGACAATTCTTAGCGTTGGCGCGCGGAAACCCGCATTCTCACCTTGCGTCGAGCATACCGGTTTTTGGCCGGTGTCAAGTGGTGGGCACACGCCGCGCCCAGGCAGAGCCGAAGTTTAATCTCAGTGACCATCCGATACTCCTGTTTCTCAAGTCCGAGGAGGGCTATGGCCGGTTCAGAGGCAGGGCTCGCCTGTCGCTTCCACGGACCGCTTCCGGCATCGCTGGGATGCTCGGTCACGGCGACCGACACGGGCTGTCGGGGCGCGAGGCCCGTCGACCCGAGGCCGCCCCCCATCTGATCGGCGCTCAGCATGAACCCGGCGATGAGGATGACGGCGAAACAATTCCAATGATAACCAGGAACACTACAGCGTCAACTAAATACTGTGCTCTATGCTAAATCTTGCGGCTTACACGGGTGAAGATTGGATATGTGGTGGCAAAACCCGTAGCGATGGACACGAATTGACTGTCCGATGGACATTTGGACAGTCCTGATGGTCAAGTTTTGATTGTCGCTTCACAGGTGCCTGCTGAGCCTCTCACCCGCACTTGCTGTGGCCGCAGCTGCCGCAGGTCATGCAGCCTTCGATCATGCGCATGCCGTATTGGCCGCAGCTTGGGCAGGACTTGCCCCGGTTGCCGTCCATGTTGACCACCTGCGCCTGCGGGTCGGATTTCAGGCCCATCCCTTCGCCTTCCAGAAAGCCGATCGACACCATGTGCCGCTCCAGCACGCCACCGATAGCCGCGAGGATCGAGGGGATGTACTTGCCGTTCTGCCATGCACCACCGCGCGGGTCGAACACGGCCTTCAGCTCCTCGACCACGAAGGACACATCGCCCCCACGCCGGAACACCGCCGACATCATCCGCGTCAGGGCCACGGTCCAGGCGAAATGCTCCATGTTCTTGGAGTTGATGAACACCTCGAACGGGCGGCGGTGGCCGTTGATGACGATGTCATTCACCGTCAGGTAGATCGCATGCTCGCTGTCGGGCCACTTCAGCTTGTAGGTGTTGCCTTCCAGCGCCTGCGGCCGGTCCAGCGGCTCGGACATGTAGATCACGTCGGCCCCCTGATCGGCCTCGGGCGTCTTTTCGCTGCTTTCGCTCACGCTCAACACCGACCCGGTCACATCATTGGGGCGATAGGTTGTGCAGCCCTTGCAGCCGGTTTCATAGGCTTGCAGATACACATCCTTGAAATCATCAAATCCGATATCCTCGGGGCAGTTGATGGTCTTGGAGATCGACGAATCCACCCATTTCTGCGCCGCTGCCTGCATCTTGACGTGGGCCAGCGGGGCCAGAGTCTGGGCGTTCACGAAATAGTCGGGCAGGTCGCGATCGCCGAACTTGTCGCGCCACATCTGCACGGCGTAATCCACCACCTCTTCCTCGGTGCGGCTGCCATCCTTTTGCAGGACCTTGCGGGTGTAGCTATAGGCAAACACCGGCTCGATCCCCGAGGACACGTTGCCCGCATAAAGGCTGATCGTGCCGGTCGGCGCGATGGAGGTCAGCAAGGCGTTGCGGATGCCGTGCTCGGCAATGGCGGCGCGCACGTCGTCGTCCATCTGCTGCATCGTGCCGGAGGCCAGATACTGCTCGGCATCGAACAGCGGGAACGGGCCCTTTTCCTTGGCCAGATCAACCGAGGCCAGATAGGCCGCCCGCGCGATGCGTTTCAGCCAATCCGCGGTCTGTGCGGCGGCCGCGTCGCTGCCATAGCGCAGGCCGACCATCAGCAGCGCATCGGCCAGCCCGGTGACGCCCAGACCGATCCGGCGCTTGGCCTGTGCCTCGGCGCGCTGCGCGTCCAGCGGAAAGTTCGACGCATCCACCACGTTGTCCATCATCCGCACGGCGGTCGCCACCAGGTCGTCCAGCGCGGCAGGGTCTAGATCGGCACCATCCTCGAACGGGCGATCCACCAGCCGCGCCATGTTGATCGATCCCAGCAGGCAGGCCCCGTAGGGCGGCAGAGGCTGTTCGCCACAAGGATTGGTGGCGGCAATCGTCTCGCAATAGCTCAGGTTGTTGGCCTGATTGATCCGGTCGATGAAGATCACGCCGGGTTCGGCATAGTCATAGGTGGCGCGCATGATCTTGTTCCACAGGTCGCGCGCCTCAAGGGTGTGATAGACCTTGTCGCCGAACTTCAGCTCCCATGGACCATCCGCCTTGACCGCTTCCATGAAGTCGTCCGTCACCAGCACGGACAGGTTGAACATGCGCAGCCGTGCGGCATCGGATTTGGCGGTGATGAAATCCTCGATATCCGGGTGGTCGCAGCGCATCGTGGCCATCATCGCACCGCGACGGCTGCCCGCGCTCATGATCGTGCGGCACATCGCGTCCCAGACATCCATGAACGACAGCGGCCCCGATGCATCCGCCGCGACACCATGCACGGCCGCGCCGCGCGGGCGGATGGTGCTGAAATCATAGCCGATCCCGCCGCCCTGCTGCATGGTCAGCGCGGCCTCTTTCAGCATGTCGAAGATGCCGCCCATGCTGTCGGGCACGGTGCCCATGACGAAACAGTTGAACAGGGTCACGCTGCGTTCGGTGCCGGCACCGGCGGTGATGCGGCCGGCGGGCAGGTATTTGAAATCCTCCAGCGCGTGAAAGAACTTGTCTTCCCAGACATCCGGCTGTGCCTCGACCTGCGCCAGCGACCGCGCGATCCTGCGCCATGTATCCTCGACAGAGCGGTCGATCGGCGCGCCATCAGCCTCTTTGAACCGGTATTTCATGTCCCAGATCTGTTCGGCAATCGGGGCGGCAAAGCGGGTCATGGCGCGAATCCTTGTGGCAGCGAGGAAGAAAGGCAGTCAGAATGCCCCAATCAGCCGTTTTGCACAACAGGTTGAAGCATTTTCTGGCAAAGCTACAATATGCAGAACAAACCAGACCGAGTCTGTGGGGAAATCTGTGGATAAGTTCGTGCATCTTCTGAAACTCAGCGTCGGCACCGACAGTGTCGAAAGCCTTGAGGCGTGGCAGCAGCAATTCCGCCGCCGGTTCGATGACGGCTTGCACCGCCACGTCACCCGCATGTGGCCCAAGCGCGAGGAAGAGGTGTTGAATGGCGGCTCGATCTATTGGGTGATCAAGGGGGTGGTGCAATGTCGCCAACGCATCCTGCGCCTGGACGAGGCACGGGGCGAGGATGGCATCCGACGCTGCGCGCTGGTGCTGGAACCGGGCCTGATCCGCACGACATCAACGCCGAAGCGCGCTTTTCAGGGCTGGCGTTACCTGCTCCCGGGGGACGCGCCTTCGGACCTGCCGGCCAACCGCCAGAACGAAGATGCCCTGCCCCCGCAACTGGCAGGCGCATTGGCCGAGATCGGTGTGCTGTAGCGATCCTGGGCCTCTCGCCCTTGGGTTGATCCAAGCCTTCGATTTAAACGTTGTATTTCAAACACATGTTTTCCCATCACGAATGCGTGTCACATGGAACGCGCGAAAACCCGCTCAGATTTGTCATGAAAAAGCGACAAAACCTGCGGCATTCCGCCCATCGCGCGTCCGTGATTGCACGCCAGCGTAGCATCTCTTGCAACAAAGGCAGGATGCATATGTTTGAGGCGAGGGCCGAGACTCGGTCCAAGAAAAATCGAGCAATCAACTCTAAAGGATGGAACGATGCGTTACACAATTTCCGCTATTGCAGCCGCGGCAGCCCTGGCAGCCGCACCCGCCTTCGCAGGCTCGCTGGACGATGCCATGGTCGAGCCCGCACCCCAGCCGGTTCCCCAAATGGCTTCGCCTGTCACGGGTCAGTGGACCGGTGGATATGTCGGTGGCCAGTCAGGGCAATCGCTTTTGGCATTAAGCCATTGCTATGTTTGTGAGAATCGAGCGCAGGAAGGTGTCATCCCAGCCTGCGCGC
>NZ_JBHUDD010000023.1:0-2109 GCF_042677865.1 Lacimonas salitolerans
AGGCCTTGTTTCCGAGGGCGCACGCAATCCAGCTTTTTCCTAAGCCTGTTGGGCCAGTGATCAGCAGATTTTCGTGGCGGTTGGATCACACATGCCATTCGCCCAAAGCCGATCAATGATGGGCTCAAGACCGAAAGCCGGGGCAGTTTCACGCGTGACGAATACAAGATGATCTACACCGAGCTGAGGTCATTCCACAAAACCACCGACAAACCGGTCACTGCAGGTACGCGCGAGGTGCTGCGCAACTACGTGCTGATCCTGGCCAATACGGGCATGCGTCATGGCACGGAAGCCTTGGACCTGAGGTGGAAGAACCTGCTGTGGATCACCGAGCGTGACGAGACCTATCTGGGCTTGTTCGTGGACGGTAAAACAGGACAGCGGCCTTTGGTGGCACGGGACCGTGCTGTGCGTCCCTTTGAGCGCCAAGTTGAGTTGAACCCAGAACTGTCCAGCATGACGCTGCATGAAGTGATCGATGCCAAACTGGACGAATACGTTTTTGTCACGCGTTTGGGACAGCGTGCTGCGCGGGCCAATCTCGCGCGCAATTTCGAAAAGCTGTTGGACCGGCTGGGGCTGGTGTATGGCGCTGACGGCAAGAAGCGCACGCTATACAGTTGGCGGCACTTCTACGCCACGTTGGACCTGCAGCGCGGCGTTAGCACGCATGTGCTCAGCCGACAGATGGGCAACAGCACGGGTGTGTTGGATCGCTTTTACAGCAAGCTGTCGCCCTTCATGAATCCAGGGCTGCATTCGGGACGCGCAGATCGCCCTGACGCTGCGGAACAGGTCGATCAAACGCCGACTAGCGAGCCGGATATTCCAGGTGAGCCTGTGCCGCCCCCTACCCTGTCCGCTGCAGCCAAAGCGTTTGATCTGTTTGACGCAGGCAAGCTGAGTGAAGCCACTTTGCTCATTGCCTTGGGTGTGTCACAGGAAGGCTATGCACTGGACGAAGACCTGCGCATCCGGGCATTGACCGCGCTTGAGCAAGGACGGCTCACTGAGGATGCATTGGCCAAGGTTTTGGGGTGAAGCAATGTTTTTGCCGTCGTGAAGATAAGCGGCTGAACAACAGCGCATGGTACAAGCGCATTGCGATGATGATGGCGTATATGCTATCATCTCTGTATGCAAGTTGTCCTTGATACAAACATCATTGTGGGTGCCATGCTGCGCGAAGGCGGTGCCGCCCGCGCAGTGTTGCGGCTCTGCTTGCAAGGTCAAGTTCAGCCCGTGATCAGCTTGGCGCTCTTTGCTGAGATGGAAGATGTGCTGTCGCGCGATGATGTATTTCGGAACTGCGCGCTCACCGGCACCGAACGCCAAGACCTATTTGCAGCCTTCTTGAGTGTGACGCAGTGGACACCGATCTATTACACATGGCGGCCAAACCTGCGCGATGAAGCCGATAATCATGTGGTCGACTTGGCAGTAGCGGGAAACGCCGACTATATCATCACGCAGAATGAACGCGACTTTGCCGAGATGGAGCTTCAGTTTCCACATCTGAAACTAGCGACAGCTGCTGAATTCATGCATCTATGGAGAAACAGATGAGCGTTGTGACAGTTAGACTACCCGAAGATCAGCATCAGCGCCTGAAGGCAATGGCACAGGCACGCGGCATCAGCCTCAACAAACTGTTCGAACAGCTTACGGCTCAAGCCTTAACTGAAAACGACATTGAGCTCAGATATCGGCGCATGGCTGCAACAGGTTCTCCTGCTCGGGGGCTTGAGCTCTTGGATAAATTGGATCGTTCAGAGCAAGAGCATTGACAATTCTATAGCAGCTCGACCGCCGCTGAGAGCTGCTCTGCGTTCACATCAATATACCTCTGTGTTGTCGATATATGAGAATGCCCCGCAAGTTCCGCCAGCAAGCGCACACCCACGCCCTTGTTGGCCAGCCGCGTTATGTAGGTGCGTCGCCCTGAATGGCTGCTTGCATCCTTGAGCCCCACAGCCTTGTAGATGTCGAGAAACAGCTGACACATGGTGTTGGCCGAGAAATGGCGGTCCCTTCGCGATTTGTGTGGGTTAAGGCGCACTGGCCTGTTCAGGGTCGCACCAGATGTTGTTGTCACGACGTGAGGCG
>NZ_JBHUDD010000024.1:0-4129 GCF_042677865.1 Lacimonas salitolerans
CAAGACGCCAGACCCCCAGTCTGGAAAAAGTATCAACTGAGGCCGAAAGGGACGTAGTATGAATGCAGATGGTTCACATACAACGACATACCGACCCCATCATGCCAGAGCAGCTTCACCAGATCGCCCTTGCGGCCCCGGAAGCAGAAGATTTCGCCGCCATGCGGATCACGGCCAAGTCCCTGCTGCACCGCCAGCGCCAGGGTGTTCATACCACGCCGCATGTCCGTTACCCCGCCCGCGATCCAAACCTTGGTGCCTGCCGGAAACGCGATCATGACGGATCCAGCGCCTGCACAAGGCGCGTCAGCGCCAGCGGATCGATTGTCGCTTCAACCGAAAGACGCCTGCCGTTCCGAAGCGTGATCTCTGCCCGCTCGACCGAGGTCGACGCAGCCGCCGGCTTCGGCGCAGCTGCTTCAGTTGGCACATCAGGGGACGCGAGTGTCACCGGCATGAACCGCAACGGTGATGCACCGCCCGCAAGTTCGCCGTCGCGGAACTCAACCCCTTGGATGATCTCGGGCAGGCGGTTCCGGCCGTCGAGTTTGCGCCATTTCTTCTGCGCCGACATCATCAACTTGAACGCCATGGCCAGACCGGTCTTGCGGCTGAGGCATCCCTTGGTGCGTTTCGTGCGATGCCGGACGGTGGCGAAGGTGCTTNAAGGCGACGTTGGCTTTGGCCTTCGTCGCGGCCTGCCAGATGTCGTGCAGATGCGCCTTCGCCTTGGCCTGGATGGATTTCGGCAGCGCGTTCAGCACGTTCATGGTCTTGTGGACCCAGCAACGCTGTTCGCGCGTCGTGGC
Organism: Lacimonas salitolerans; assembly: GCF_042677865.1. Classification (NCBI taxonomy): domain Bacteria; kingdom Pseudomonadati; phylum Pseudomonadota; class Alphaproteobacteria; order Rhodobacterales; family Paracoccaceae; genus Lacimonas; species Lacimonas salitolerans. The sequence goes on from NZ_JBHUDD010000024.1 coordinate 810, forward strand.
GAATACCTCGCGCAGCGCGGTCCAGAACCCCAGGGCACCGTCGCCAAAAGCCAATTTTGGGTCCTGCTTCAGACCGCGGCGCTTGAGATCGAGCAGCACCTCGCGCCAGCTTTGGGTGCTTTCGCGGAAGCCGTCGGTCATCGCCAGCAGCTCCTTGCGGCCGTATTCGTCCGCCCCGACGATCACCAGAACACATTGTTTTTCCTCGGCCATGCGCGGTTTGAAGTAGACCCCGTCCGCCCAGATGTAGAGAAAGCGTCGGTTGCCGAGGTCGCGTTTCTGCCAAGCCTCGTAGTCTTTCCACCAGTCGGCCTTCAGCCGGGTGACGGTCTTAGCAGACAGGCCCTTGGCATTCGGGCTGCGGGTTTCGCAAATTCCCGGACAGTGATTACGGAAATTCCCGGACAGTTCCGGGAAGGGTGAGAGTTGGTCCTTGCCTGCGAGGTCGCGGCTAATGTGCCGGTCTTGGAAGAGACCGGAGGGCAGCATGCCGCGACACAAGCAAGCGAGGCGAATGACCGTGCAAGACATACGAAGCATTTTGCGACTGACGCACCAGCAGGGGCTGTCGATCCGTGAGGTCGGGTTGCGACTGAAGCTGAGCAAGACGACTGTGGCGACCTATCTTTTTCGGGCGCGCGAAGCGGGGCTGAACTGCTGGCCGCTTCCGCCGGGCCGCGACGATGATGCCACGCTCGAGCGCGCGCTGTTCCAGCAAGTGGGCCGCCCGCCACGGGTGCATGAAGAACCGGACTGGGCCAAGGTATCGACCGAGCTGAAACGCAAGGGCGTGACGCTGGTGCTGTTGTGGGAGGAATACCGCGCGGCGCATCCTGACGGATATGGCTACACTTGGTTCTGCGAACAATTCAGGGCGTTTGAGAACCGCACCAGTCCGAGCTTTCGCAACCGCCATGAGGCAGGCGCGGTCATGCAGACCGATTATGCTGGCCACACGATCCCGGTCACCGATCCTGCCACGGGCGCTGTGCAGCAGGCCCAGATCTTCGTCGCTGTGTTGGGGGCGTCCAGCTATACCTTCGCCTGGGCCAGCCTGACCCAGTCGCTGCCCGACTGGATCGAGGGCCAGGTCCGGGCGCTGAAATTCTTCCGTGGCGTGCCCAAGGCGATCGTATGCGACAATCTGAAAGCGGCGGTGGCCAAACCGCTATGGTTTGAGCCCTCGATCACCAAGACCTTCGCCGATATGGCCTCGCATTACGACACGACCGTGCTGCCCACGCGGCCGCGCAAGCCGCGCGACAAGGGGAAGGTCGAGGGGGCCGTGTTGATTGTCGAGCGCTGGATCCTCGCCAGGTTGCGCAACATGCAGTTCTTCTCGATCGAGGCGCTGAATGCAGCGATCGCCGAGTTGCTGAGGGATCTGAATGACCGCCCCATGCGCCGGGTAGGTCGATCCCGCCGCGACCTGTTTGAGGAAATTGAACGGCCAGCCCTGCGCGATCTGCCCCCGGAGCCGTTCGAGTATGCCGAATGGAAGCAGGCCAAGGTGCATGCCGATTACCATGTCGACGTGCTCCACAGCTTCTATTCCGTTCCCCATCGCCTGATTGGCAAGAAGGTCGATATCCGCCTGACACACCGCATGGTCGAAATCTTCCACAATCATGAGCGCGTCGCCGTCCATACCCGTCGCGGCACGCGGGGCGGCCATTCCACCGTGACGGAGCATATGCCCAAGGCGCATCAGCGGCATGGTGGCATGACCCCGGAATACCTGATCATGCGCGCTGGCCGCGTGGGCTATCATGTTGCTGTCGTTGTTGAGCGCCTGATGCGCGACAGACCTCACCCCGAACAAGGCTATCGATCATCCCTCGGGATGAGCTGCTGCCGGTTTCGTGGACTGGGGGTTAAGCTAGCATAGCGCGGGCCTCGAACTCCATGGGACTTAGATAGCCCAGTTTCGAATGCCGCCTACGCGGGTTGTAGAAGCGCTCGATGTAGTCGAACACATCCGCACGAGCGTCGTCGCGCGTCCGATAGACCTTGCGGTTGGTTCGCTCGATTTTCAGAGAAGAAAAGAAGCTCTCCATCGCGGAATTGTCCCAGACATTGCCTGCCCGGCTCATCGAGCAGGTAATGCCATTGTCGACCAGGAGGCGCTGGAACTGCTCGCTGGTGTATTGTGATCCTTGGTCCGAATGATGCAGCAGCGCATCTGCTTTTCCGCGGCGCCAGACAGCCATCATCAGCGCATCCATAACCAGTGTGGCGTCACGATCAGCCTTCATCGACCAACCAACAACCCTACGGGAAAACAGGTCCAGGACGACGGCAACATATAGCCAGCCCTGGGCAGTCCAGATATAAGTGAAGTCGGCCAGCCACTTCTGGTTCGGGCGCTCTGCTTCGAAATCCCGATCCAGGATATTGTCAGCAATCACCGAGCGTTCGCCCTCGTCCTGCGGCTTCCCGCGTCGCTTTGGCCGTGCTCGCAGCGCATTCTGGCGCATCAGCCGCTCGATCCGGTGGAGGCCGCAGATCAGCCCCTCTTCGAGGAGGTCATGCCAGACGCGGCGGGCGCCATAGGTCCGGTCGCTGGCCTTGAAGCTGGCATCGATGGCGGAAACGAGCCTGGCGTCATAGATCGCCCGGTCGCTGAGGGGACGGTTGAGCCAGGCATGGAAGCCCGAACGCGAGACATCCAGCACCTCGCACAACCAGCTGACTGGCCAGATATGGCGGTGCTTCGCGATGAAGGCAAACCTCATGTCGCATCCCTCGCGAAATATGCTGCCGCTTTTTTTAGGATGTCACGCTCCGCCTTGAGCTTGGCGACCTCTTTCTTCAGGGCTGCGATCTCAGCCAGTTCCGCGCGCTGCTGCCCATTCCCGGGGAAAGCTGTAACGGGTGCATCAGCGGCTTCACGCACCCAGCGCCGCAACACGCTTTCTGCCAGATCCAGATCGCGGGCAGCTTGCACCACCGACACGTCTCGATCCGTCACCAGCTTCACAGCCTCAAACTTGAACTCTTTCGTAAACTTCCGTCTCATTTCCGATCTCCGATTCCTTGGTCACGATCTTATCTTCGTGTCCACGAAACCGGCAGCTGCTCACCTCTAGCACTTTTAGCGCAAGTTCGATGTTCTGAAGCGTCATTTCAGTGGCAAGGGCAGCGCTCTTCACTTGGAAAGAATTCGAGCAACACTCTGACTGGCTATCAGCTTGATGTTTATGCTGATCTTGGTTTACATATTGCGACGAAATGAAAGGGTCCCTTCGCGATTTGTGTGGGTTAAGGCGCACTGGCCTGTTCAGGGTCGCACCAGATGTTGTTGTCACGACGTGAGGCGC
>NZ_JBHUDD010000025.1:0-4524 GCF_042677865.1 Lacimonas salitolerans
ACGGATGTTAACAATGCAGGTGGGTCAGTTTTAGATGATCATAACCCACCCAAGTGGGTCACTTTTGCATGCCGATTCACACCTTGGGCACGTCCTACACCGGCCCGGGGCGCGGCAAGTGACCCCGGGGAAGGCCCGGGACAGGGCCATCATCGCGGGCATGGCCGCCGTGTTCCCGCCCGCGCTCCTTCTGGCGCGGGACGCGCTCCTGCTCTGGGCCAAGGACCACGAGCCGGACGGCTGGCCCACCGTGCCCGCCGTGATCCGGTTCGCCGCTGCGCACGAGGTGAGCGCGCAGGAGCTGGGCGCGCTGGTGGGCATCATCTCCTTCCGGCTGACCCCGCGCGGCAAGGTGGTCTGGGCCGACAGCCAGCGCCGCCCCGAGGTGGTCGTGCGCACCCCGCCGGGCAGGCTGTCGCGCCGCGTCCTCCGGGCCTACGGCTGCTTTGTCGCCACCGCGTCCCGGGTTGAGGCCGCGCGCCACGTCCACTGACAACCACAGGAGGGTCCGATGCCCTACATCTTCATCCGCACCACCAACGCGCCCCGAGACATTCAGCGCCTTGCCGCCTTGCAGCTCGCCCCGGGGGAAGAGATGTCGCCGTTCGACAAGATCAGCTATCCCACGAGCCTCGTCATGATCACGACGCCCGATGCTGCCGTGACCCGCGCGAGGCTGCTTGCCGAGGGCTGGAGAGAGGATGAATTGCGACCCTGAAACCGGCAGCTTCCGGGGTGCGGTTGGTGCCGCCCCCGGACGCCTGAGAAGGTGGGCCACGCCNGGGGGGGGGGGGGGTCAAGCGATGATCACCGTCAATTCGGTCCCGTCATCGGCCCACTCCACCACCATCGTCGGGTTGGCCTTGATCGCAGCGTTGAGGATATCCCCGGCGTTGAGGATGATTTCCATCCAGTCCTCATTCATGAGAGGATTCAGAATCTCGCCGCCATAAATCATGGGACAGATGCGCCTTCCCTGATTAGCTGCGAAACGGAGGATGTTTGGTGACAGCAAGCGGCGGGCGGCATTCAAAGTTCGGATCGCCTCACTAACTTCCACCATCGTCGGGACGTATCCCTGTTCTTCCAGACACACAGTTTCTTCATAAATGTTTTCTTCGTCTGCCATCATGGCATCACTCCTTTGGTTCGGAGCGCTGGCAGTCGGTTCAGGCCTCGCAGGCATCCATCAGACCAACAGCCAGCGCAACCGGGGTTGCGTTGATACTGTCGGCCCGCAGAAGTTTCGCCTGCGATCTGGGGGATGATGGTGCCTGAGGGCACCCGCCCGCCGGTCTGCATCAGCAGACAGTCAGAACATCCCCAATCCGCCGCGCTTGGTCAACAACGATTTATCCCTGAGCAAGTGCCGCAGCGCAGCAATCCCGGTAAGCCCCTGTTGTTGCTTGACTTTTCGCGTGGCGGGGCGGGGATAACCCTAGACCGGCTGCACAGCGGCGGGGTAGACCGGGGATAAGCTCAGTGAATGTTCACTTTTTGTTCATAACGTGCCAACATTTTTAAGTGATACTTAATCTGAACATGATCTATATGTGACCCTTCCGCAGCTTAGACAAACAAGGGCTTGTACATCCGTGGTGATTGCGGTAGAAAGACACCTAATGCAGGAAGAATCGCAATGAACCAGCTCTCCATGTTTGACCGAGTCCAATTCGCAGACTCCTCAGCTTCGTTCATTGCCGAGGTCGAAGCCTTTTGCCAGTTTGGGCAAAGAACCATCGTGGATAACCAGGATGGCATCCCCTACTTCATCAACGAGTTTTGGACGGCTGGGCAGCGTCAAGCCCACTCCATCCATGAAGTATCCTACCGCGCCTGCTTCAAGGCCCAATTGCCGGAGTTCTTCATCGGGAGGCTGACCAAGCCCGGAGACGTGGTGTTCGATCCCTTCATGGGGCGCGGCACGACCCCTGTTCAGGCCGCGCTGATGGGGCGACAGGCCTTTGGAAATGACGTGAACCCGCTTTCTCTTCTTCTGTGTCGACCACGGCTGCGGCCAATCACCATAGATGCTGTTTCTGCGGCCCTTCATTCGGTGGACTGGTCGGCAGGCGAGGTCAAGCGGGAGGACCTTCTTGCGTTCTACCATCCAGAGACGCTGCGAAAACTGGAGGCCCTCCGCCTTTGGATCGCAGAGCGTGCGCCGCTGGGATCGGAGGATGTTGATCCGGTTGCGGACTGGATTCGCATGGTTGCTATCAACCGGCTGTCTGGGCATTCGCCCGGCTTCTTCTCTGGCAGGTCGATGCCGCCCAATCAGGCCGTTTCGATCAAGGCGCAACTAAAGATCAACGAGAAGTTGGGCGTGTCACCGCCGGAGCGTGACGTTGCTGGCGTCATTTTGAAGAAGTCCCGGACCCTGTTGAAAAACGGCTGCGCCCCAAGTCAGGTTCGGTCCAGCCTGCATGCGGGTGCCGCTTGGGCCGTTCCCGGCATCCCAGACGCATCTGTAGACCTGACAGTCACATCGCCACCGTTCTTGGACATTGTCCAGTATGCCGCTGATAATTGGCTGCGTTGCTGGTTCGCTGGAATTGAACCGGATGCCGTCGCTATCGACATGCATAAGACCGAAGAAGCGTGGACCTTGATGGTCAACAGGGTCTTGCAGGAACAGGCCCGAATCTTGCGCCCCGGCGGCTATGTCGCCTTTGAGGTGGGTGAGGTCCGCAACGGTAAGGTTTTGCTTGAAAAGCTAGTCTGGCGGGCAGCGGAGGGCCTTCCCTTTGAACGGCTGGGCGTGATGGTGAACGATCAGGAGTTCACCAAGACAGCAAATTGCTGGGGCGTGGAAAACGGGTCCAAGGGCACCAATACCAACCGAATTGTTTTGTTGCAGCGGCACTAGCCGTTCCGCATCTCACCCAAGTGCCGCCCAAAGATTTGTCGCAGGCGGTTCTCCCAGCCTCCATTTCCGTAGTCGAATGCATAACGGCAAATGCATCCTCGCTCCTCATCTGACAGGTTCATTTCTCCCGTGGCCTGATCTAACAGTGCTTGAAGCCGTTCAAGGAGCCCCTGCCAGCCACCTTGTCCAACGATGGGCCGCATGAGTTCGGCAATCTCGTCATTGTTGAGAACAATTCTCTTCATCCAACTTCCCCGCAATGTTTACTCAGGCGGATTCCCCAGCCATAACACCATCCTAACCATGTTGGAGGGGATAGTGGAGAACAGATTTCAGTTGAGATGGGATGAGGAGGAGCTTGCGCGCGCCTTCAAGGTAACGACAAAGGACGTGCGTGAGTATCTAACGGACGGACGCCGGGTCTCATTCATCATTGAGCGCCGCCTCATGTGGGAAAATCCCGGCTGGAAGCTCGCTCCATCCGAAGGCGCAGGCTATGATCTTCTAGACCCTCACGGTGGCATGTGGGAAGTCCGCTCCATCACGCGGCAAGGTGTCTATTTCAACCCAAGCAATCAGGTCGGTTCAGGCCGCAAGTTCAATGAGGACGGCTTCCAATCGAAGATGAGCGGCATCAAGGGGTTCATCCTGTCAGACATTGTGGGCTTCCCGCTCGTTGATGTTTACGTGGTCCCCGTCGAGAATGTCGTGCGCTGGCACGCGGCCCGGGCGCTCGGCGCAAATGCGAAAGTGTCACGGAAAAAATTTCTGGAAGAAATGGTCCGAGACATCGAGCACTAATCCGATGTCGAGTTGCGGGTGAGGGCTCGTGGTCTCTACACCCACATAGCCTTGAGATTAAAGAAAAATTGGCGATCCCGGGAGGACTCGAACCCCCAACATCCTGATTAGAAGTCAGGTGCTCTATCCAGTTGAGCTACGGGACCGTGGCTCTGTGATAACGGTTCGGAAAACGGTTCGCAAGCCGCGCCTCCCCGCCTAGTCTGTTGTTACTCCATCCGTTTCCGGCCCCAGACCCGCCGCTTAGAAGTCAGCTGCTCTATCCAGTTGAGCTATGGGACCATGCCGGACCGCACCGCGATGCCAACCTCGTATACAGGCTGGCAACCACGCATCAACCAAAATCTGTGCGAAAGGATCTGGCCGAATGGCAACGGAAAATATCCAAAAGGACATGAAACTCGACGCAAGGCGGCTGCGTGTCTATGGTATGATCGAATGTGCCAAAAAGCAGGATATCGCCGCAGGCACACCGGACGGCATGCGCCTTTCGGGGGATGATCGCCCAGCAAGACCGGGGAACCATGGAACTGGACGACACGAGAACTTTTGACTTTGAGCGGTTTCGCGGAGCCTTGCTGGATGCCATGTGCGCAAAGGGCCTGAACGCCTCTGCCCTGTCGCGCAAGGCCGGTCTGAACCCCCGCGCGGTCAAGGACATCGAAGAACGGCGGATTCAGAATCCGCGCGTCTCGACCGTTCTGTCGCTGGAACGCGCGCTTGAGATGGTTCCCGGAACGCTTCTCGGGATCACGTCTTCCGAGGCGGATATGGGGTAGATTCCGGTAGGGGGCAGGATCGTATCACAAGGTCCTGACACCCCCTTCTTTCCTCCATTTTGAACTCTGTGGCCG
>NZ_JBHUDD010000026.1:0-31767 GCF_042677865.1 Lacimonas salitolerans
GGTGACTAGGGCCTGTGGACATTCAGGATTTCCAACTTGCCTGATTTCTGATTCAAGCTTCCAAAATGGAGGTTTGAATGAACGAAGAGCGGTTTGTGTTGACAGATGAGGTCTGGGTCCGCCTTGCGCCACACTGCCCTGGCAAGCAGGGCGATGCAGGTGCGACAGGCAAGGACAATCGTCTGTTTCTTGAAGCAGTTCTATGGCGTGTGCGGACTGGGTTACCGTGGCGTGACCTGCCTGCTGGTTTCGGCAACTGGAACAGCGTTTTTCGACGGTTTCGCAGATGGGCTGAGAGTGAGGTATTCGAAAGAATTTTCAAGGAAATCAGCGACACTCCCGATTTCGAGTACGCAATGATCGATGGCACGATCGTTCAGGTTCACCAGAAGGCGAGCGGCGCAAAAGGGGGACTCAAAATCAAGCCATCGGGCGCTCGCGTGGCGGATTGACCACCAAGATCGTTGCTTTGGTCGACGCGCTCGGAAACCTGGCCAACTTCGTTCTCCTGCCCGGCCAGGCGCACGACATGAAGGGCGTCGAACCGCTCATCGATGGCGTTGCCTTCGGTGCTCTCTTGGGCGACAAGGCGTTCGACGCCGATTGGCTTCTCACAGCACTCGATGCGCGCGGTGCCACCGCCATCATCCCACCGAAAGCGAACCGCAAGTGCCTGCGCGATTACGATAAACACGCCTACAAGTGGCGGCATTTGATCGAGAATTTCTTTGCAAAGATCAAGGAATTCAGAGCCATAGCGACCCGCTACGAAAAGACAGCGTCAAGCTACGCAGCCAACTGGCATCTCGCGGCTGCCATCATCGCTTCACGATAAATGTCCACAGGCCCTAGCCGATTTTACCCGCATCCGGCGCAAAATCGGCGCAAATCGGCGCAAGTGGTTAACTCCGGCCACTCTTGCCCCCGCGCCTGCGATTGCGTAGGGCAAGGGCGCAGGACTCGCGCGACAGGAGAGCACGCCTTTGACCAGATCGATGACCGCCTTTGCCGCCGCCAAGGGGGGGCATGGCCCGCACGGCTGGGCCTGGGAAATGCGCAGCGTGAACGCCAAGGGGCTGGACCTGCGCCTGCGCGTGCCCGACTGGATCGACGGGCTGGAAACCGCGCTGCGCGCGCGCTTGGGCAAGGCGCTGGCGCGCGGATCGGTCAGCGTGGGCCTGCGGATCATGCGCGACGAGGGCGAGGCGGTGCAGACGGTCAACGCCGCGGCACTTGATGCCGCTTTGAACGCGTTGGCGCAGGTCGAGATGCGGGCGGCGGAACAGGGCGTGCCCCTGGCGCCCTCGCGCGCGGCTGACATCCTGAGCCTGCGCGGCGTGCTGGAAATGTCCACGGTCGAGGACGAGGCCACCGCCCTGCGCAAGCTGCTGCTGGCGGATTTCGAGCCTGTGCTGGCGTCCTTCGTGCAGATGCGTGCGGCCGAGGGCGCGGCGCTGAACGCCGTTCTGGGCGACCAACTGGACCAGATCGCGCGGCTGACCGAGGCGGCGGCCGATGTCACCGCGGCGCGGCGCGAGGACATGGCGACGGCGCTGCGTGCGTCATTGGCGCGGGTGATGGCTCATGCCGACGGGGCTGACCCCGACCGCGTGGCGCAGGAACTGGCGATGATCGCCGTGAAATCCGACGTGACCGAGGAAATCGACCGCCTGCGCGCGCATGTCAGTGCCGCGCGCGAGCTGCTGAGCAGCGACGGCCCGATCGGGCGCAAGCTGGATTTCCTGATGCAGGAGTTCAACCGCGAAGCCAACACCCTGTGCTCCAAGTCACAGAACACCGACCTCACGCGCATCGGGCTGGATCTGAAAACGGTGATCGACCAGATGCGCGAACAGGTTCAGAACGTGGAGTGACCCCATGAGCACACAACGCCGCGGCCTGCTGATCATCCTGTCCTCGCCCTCGGGCGCGGGCAAATCCACCCTGTCGCGGCGGTTGCTGGGCTGGGATCCGAGCCTTGAGTTCTCGGTCTCGGCCACAACCCGCCCGGCCCGCACCGGCGAGGTGGACGGGATCGACTATCGCTTTCTGACCGAAGAGGCGTTCAAGCGCGAGGTGAACCGCGACGGGATGCTGGAGCATGCCCATGTGTTCGGCAACTTCTACGGCAGCCCGCGCGTGCCCGTCGAACAGGCGATCGACGCGGGGCGCGATGTGGTGTTCGACATCGACTGGCAGGGCGCGCAGCAGATCGTGAATTCGGCCCTCGGGCGGCACACGCTGTCGATCTTCCTGCTGCCGCCCTCGATTGCCGAACTGCGGCGGCGGCTGATCAGCCGGGGGCAGGACGCCCCCGAGGTGATCGCGCGGCGGATGCAGAAAAGCTGGGACGAGATCAGCCATTGGGGCAGCTATGATTACGTGCTGGTCAACGATGATCTGGACCGCACGTTCACCGACCTGACCACGATCGTCACCGCGACGCGGCTGAAGCGGCTGCAACAGCCCGGGCTGGTGGACCATGTGCGCAGGCTGCAACAGGAATTCGAGGAGGTGGAGTGAGATGACGATCTATGCGCTGGACGGGGTCGCCCCCGAGATTGCCGAAGACACCTGGGTTGCGCCCGATGCCAACGTGATCGGCCGCGTGGTGCTGGAACCCGGGGCCGCCATCTGGTTCGGGGCCACCCTGCGGGGCGACAACGAGGAGATACGCATCGGGACCGGCAGCAACGTGCAGGAAAACGTGGTGATGCACACCGACATGGGCTTTCCGCTGGTGATCAGCGCGGGCTGCACCATCGGCCACAAGGCGATGCTGCACGGCTGCACCATCGGCGAAAACAGCCTGATCGGCATGGGCGCGACCGTGCTGAACGGGGCCAAGGTGGGCCGCAACTGCCTGATTGGGGCGGGTGCGCTGATCACCGAAGGCAAGGAGATCCCCGACGGCAGCCTGGTGATGGGCGCCCCCGGCAAGGTGGTGCGGCAGCTGGACGAGGCCGCGATCGCCGCGCTGCGCGCCAGTGCGCTGCATTATCAGGACAACATGCGCCGGTTCCGGGACGGGCTGATCGAGGTGTGACCTGATCGGGCGCGCTGACGCGCGCGCTTTGTCAGCCGGAAATTTTCCCCCGGAAAATTGCAGGCGGTTGCCTTCGGCGAGAGTTTACTTTGCAAGATGAAGACAGGACCGCCGCGCCGACAAGGGCCGGCGTCAGGGAGAGACGGGAATGACCAAGGACAAACGCACGCTGATCCGGCCCGAGGGCCTGCCCCCAACGGCAAGCTGGCCGGTGGTGACGCCGATCATGCCGTCGGTGGTTTATGCGTCCGAGACGCCCGACGCGCTGGATGCGCAATACGAGGGGCGTGTGGCGGGCTATACCTATGCGCGCGAGGGGCATCCGAATGCCGATGTGCTGGCGCGGCGCATCGATGCGATGGAAGGGGCCAGTGGCGGCACCGTCATGGGGTCGGGCATGGCGGCGGTGACGGCGGTGATGCTGGGGCTGCTGAAGGCGGGCGATCACGTGGTCGGCGGCGATCAGCTTTACGGTCGGTCGCTGCGGCTGATGACGCAGGACCTGCCGCGCATGGGAATCACCACCACGCTGGCCGATCCGACGGATGCGCAGGCGATGGCGGCGGCGATCCGGCCCGAGACCCGGATGATCCTGATCGAACTGGTGTCGAACCCCACGCTGCGGGTGGCGGACTTGGCCGGGATCGCGCAGGTGGCAAGGGACAGGGGCGTGCTGCTGGTGGTGGACAACACGTTCACCACGCCGCGCGCGTTCCGCCCGTTCGAGCATGGGGCCGATATCGTGATCCATTCCGTGACCAAGCTGCTGGCGGGGCATTCCGATGTCACCCTGGGCTATGCCGTGGCGCGCGATGCGGCGCTGCAAAAGGCGATCTATGATTTCGCGGTGACAACCGGCATGACCGCCAGCCCGTTCGATTGCTGGCTGGCCGAGCGGGGGCTGGCCACGTTCGACCTGCGCTTTGACCGGGCCGAGGCCAATGCCGCGCATCTGGCCGATCATCTGGCCGGTCTGAAGGGTGTGAAGCGCGTGCTCTATCCGCTGCGCGCCGATCACCCGGATTCGTCGCGCGCGCGGGCCATTCTGGGCAATCGCGGCTGCAACATGATGTCATTCGAACTGGAGGGCGGGCGCGCAGCCGCCAATGCCTTTGCCGCGGCCGCCGAAGGGATCGCCTTTGCACCGACGCTGGGGGATGTGGGCACGACCCTGTCGCATCCGGCCTCAAGCTCGCACCGGGCGCTGACGTCCGAGGGGCGGGAGGCGCTGGGGATCGGCGAGGGGTTCTTTCGCGTGTCGGTCGGGTTGGAAGAGCCCGGCGCGCTGTGCGACCTGTTTGCGCACGCTGCGCAGGCCTCGCAGGGATGACGGACGCGGGCCAGATCGTGGCCGCCGTGCCCCATGCCACGCTGCTGGTATCGGCGGACGACCGCATCCTGGCCGCCAATGCCATGTGCACACCGCTGTTTGGCGAAGGGATCGCCGGGCGGCATCTGATCACCGTGATCCGCCAGCCCTCGGTTCTGGATGCGATCGAGGGCTGCCGGCACAGCCGGGCTGCGCAGGACACGCGGTACCTGACCAATGACGGGCGGCAGGATGTGACCTACAAGGTCAGTTGCGCGCATCTGGATCTGGTCGGGCTGACCGGGGTTCTGGCGGTGTTCGAGGATGTGACCCATCTGGAACAGGTGGGCCAGATGCGGCGCGATTTCGTGGCCAATGTCAGCCACGAGCTGCGCACGCCGCTGACGGCGCTGCTAGGGTTCATCGAGACCTTGCAGGGCCCGGCGCGCGAGGATGCGGCTGCGCGCGACAGGTTCCTTGGCATCATGGCGCGCGAAGCCGACCGGATGAACCGGCTGGTGCGCGATCTGCTGTCGCTGAGCCATGTCGAGGCACAGGAGCGGATGCGCCCTGGCGACATGGTCGATCTGGTCGACCTGCTGCGCGCCACGCAGCGCTCGCTGGCGCAGATGGCGGAAAAGAACGCGGTGACGTTCGACGAGGACTTGCCCGCGGGGCAGGTGCGGGTGCCCGGGGATGCCGACCAGTTGCGGCAGGTGTTCACCAACCTGATCGAGAACGCGATCAAGTACGGCGGGCATGGCTGTACCGTTGGGCTGAGCCTGGATGGCCCGGCCGAGGGACTGGGCCTGCGCGGCGCGGCGGTGCGTGTGACGGTGGCCGACAGCGGGCCGGGGATCGACCCGCTGCATATCCCGCGCCTGACCGAGCGGTTCTACCGCGTGGACAGCCACCGTTCGCGCGAGATGGGGGGCACCGGGCTGGGGCTGGCGATCGTCAAGCACATCATCAACCGTCATCGCGGCCGCATGCGCATCGACAGCGCGCCAGGAGAGGGCAGCCGGTTTTCGGTCATACTGCCGACACGCTGAGCGTGTATCGTCACAGTCGAGGCGATTTTTGCACTGACCTATGGTCAAGCGGTGCTTTCGCCCTCAGTCTGGTGGGACGGATGCGCAACGCGGGAGGCAGGCCTATGAACGAAGGCAAGGATCATATCATGTCGGTCTTTGACCGCGACCTTGAGGCGATCCAGGCCCGGATCCTCAAGATGGGCGGGCTGGTCGAGGCCGCGATCCTTGATGCCGCGCAATCGCTGGAAGAGCGTGACGAGGAACTCGCCGAGACCGTGCGCAAGGGCGATCTGGCCATCGACAAGCTGGAAGAGGCGATCAACGAGGATGCGGCCCGCGTGATCGCGCTGCGCGCGCCCACGGCGGTCGATCTGCGGCTGGTGCTGAGCGTGATGAAGATCTCGGGCAACCTTGAGCGGATCGGGGATTACGCCAAGAACATGGCCAAGCGCACCAGCGTTCTGGTGCAGATGACGCCGATCACCGGGGCCAACACGGCGCTGCGGCGCATGGCGCGCGAGGTGCAGTTGATGCTGAAGGACTCGCTGGACGCCTATATCCAGCGCGATGCCGATCTGGCGCGCGAGGTGATCCTGCGTGATGCGGATGTGGACCAGATGTACAACGCGCTGTTTCGCGAATTCCTGACCTTCATGATGGAAGACCCGCGCAATATCACCGCCTGCATGCACCTGCATTTCATCGCCAAGAACACCGAGCGGATGGGCGATCACGTAACGGCGATCGCCGAGCAGACCGTCTATCTGGTGACCGGCGAGTTGCCCGAGGATATCCGCCCGAAGAACGACGGCACGCTTATGGCGGCGCGCGGCAAGGCCTGAGACGAAGGCAAGCTGCCCTAGCGCGGCAGCGAATCACCATCCTCGGCCTGGGTCGCCATCCAGTCGCGAAACGCGATCAGCGCGGGGCTGGCGGGGCGGGATTTGGGCCAGACAAGGTGATAGGCACCGGCACTTTCGACCGGGCCGCCCCAGACCGGGACAAGCCGCCCGGTGGCCAGATCCTGCTCGGCCAGGTAATCGGGCAGCAGGGCCACGCCAAGCCCGTGCAACGCGGCCTGGGTGATCGTGCTGAACTGGTCATAGACCATGCCGCCCTGACCGCCGCGCCCGCGCGCGCCGATATGGTGACGGGCCAGCCATTCGGCCCAGGCATCCGGGCGGGTCTGGATGTGCAGCAGCGGCAGGCGCAGGATGTCCTGCGCCGATGCCAGCGGGGTCTGCGCCAGCAGCGCAGGCGCGCAGACCGCGACCACGCTTTCGTTGCGCAGTCGCAGGGCGTGGCAGTCGGGTGGCGGGGCGGCACCAAAAAAGATTGCCGCGTCATAGGGTTCCACGTCAAAGTTCACGCGCGACAGGCAGCTTGACAGGTTGACCGTCACGCCCGGATGGCGGCGGGTGAAATCGGGCAGTCGCGGCACCAGCCAGCGCATCCCGAAGGTGGGCAGGATCGCCAGGCTGATCGTGCCCGACCCTTCGGGCGTGGCATGCAGGCGCAACCCGGCCTGCGCGATCTGTTGCAGGGCGGCGCGCACCTCGGCCACGTAATCGCTGGCACCCGGGGTCAGGTGCAGCCGCCGGCCGCTGCGCCGGATCAGGGCGGCGCCCAACTGATCCTCCAGCGCCTGAAGTTGGCGGCTGACCGCACTTTGCGTCAGGCTGAGTTCCTCGGCGGCGGCGGTCACGCTGCCCAGACGGTCCAGCGCCTCGAGCGCGCGCAGCGCGGTCAGCGAGGGCAGATAGCGGCGGGGCGCAAGCATGTATTCCAAAACCTCATGCATTGATGCGGAAAACGCGATATTCTTGGGCAGTGTACCGTGGTATTACAAGGAAAATGCATAATCCCTGCGGATAGGAGAACCGAAATGCTGGATGACAAACCCACACTGCGCGCCAAAGACATGCCCGATCTGGGCCAGTTCGACTGGGAAGACCCGTTTCGCGTCGAGGATCAACTGACCGAAGACGAGCGGATGATCCGCGACAGCGCGCGCGCCTATTGCCAGGAAAAGCTGCAGCCGCGCGTTCTGGAAGCGTTCGAGGACGAAAAGACCGATCCGGCGATCTTTACCGAGATGGGCGAGATGGGCCTGCTGGGCACCACCATCCCAGAGGAATATGGCGGGATCGGCGCGGGCTATGTCAGCTATGGTCTGGTCGCGCGCGAGGTCGAGCGGGTTGATTCGGGCTATCGCAGCATGATGTCGGTGCAATCCAGCCTCGTGATGTACCCGATCTATGCCTATGGCTCGGAAGAGCAGCGGCTGAAATACCTTCCCAAGCTGGCGACAGGCGAATGGATCGGCTGTTTCGGCCTGACCGAACCCGACGCGGGCAGCGATCCGGCGGGCATGAAGACCCGCGCGGTCAAGACCGATGGCGGTTATGTGCTGACCGGCTCCAAGATGTGGATTTCGAACAGCCCGATCGCCGATGTCTTCGTGGTCTGGGCCAAGTCCGAGGCGCATGGCGGCAAGATCCGCGGTTTCATCCTTGAAAAGGGCATGAAGGGTCTGAGCGCGCCGAAGATCGGCAAGAAGATGTCCCTGCGCGCCTCGATCACCGGCGAGATCGTGATGGACAACGTCGAAGTGGGCGAAGACGCGCTGCTGCCGCATGTCGAAGGCCTGAAAGGTCCGTTCGGATGTCTGAACCGCGCGCGCTATGGCATTTCCTGGGGCGTGCTGGGTGCGGCCGAGTTCTGCTGGCATGCCTCGCGGCAGTACGGTCTGGACCGGCACCAGTTCAAGCGCCCGCTGGCGCAGACGCAGCTTTTCCAGAAGAAACTGGCCGACATGCAGACCGAGATTTCGCTGGGCATGCAGGCCTCGCTGCGCGTGGGCCGTCTGATGGACGAGGCCAAGGCCGCGCCCGAGATGATCAGCATCGTCAAGCGCAACAACTGCGGCAAGGCGCTGGATATCGCGCGGATGGCGCGCGACATGCACGGCGGCAACGGCATCAGTCTGGAATTCGGGGTGATCCGGCACATGGTGAACCTTGAAACCGTGAACACCTACGAGGGCGCGCATGATGTGCATGCGCTGATCCTCGGCCGGGCGCAGACGGGGTTGCAGGCGTTCTTTTGATCGCTGAATGATCACTGAATGACTGTCATGAAGGGCCGTCCCGCCGGGGCGGCCCTTTCTGGTGCAGGCCCCCTCCCCACAAGGGGCGAGGCGCTTTGCTGCACCGGATGTCGCGGGATTTCCAACCGATATTTCCCGGTGATGCTCTGGCATGGGGCGGCGCGGGGGCGTATCACGTTCGGGACACAACGAACGGGGGGCAGCATGGATCCGGCAACGCGTGTGCACGAGGCGTTCTTGCGACGGGTAAACGAGGGTGATCTGCCGCCCGTGATCGGACGGGCCGGCGATGCCGGGCTGACGGGCGATGATCTGCTGGCGCTGTACCGCGCGCAGGTGACAGGCCGGCAGTTGGACCGCATGGCGCGGGTGCTGCAATCGCAGGGGCAGGGGTTCTACACCATCGGGTCCTCGGGGCACGAGGGCAACGCCGCCATCGCCCATGCGCTGCGCGTCACCGACCCGGCGTTCCTGCATTACCGCGATGCGGCATTCCAGATCGCGCGCGCGGCACAGGTTCCGGGGCAGGATGCACTGTGGGACATGCTGCTGAGTTTCACGGCATCGCGCGAGGATCCGATCAGCGGCGGGCGGCACAAGGTGCTGGGATCAAAGGCGCTGAACATCCCGCCGCAAACCTCGACCATCGCCAGCCATCTGCCCAAGGCGATGGGTGCGGCCTTTGCAATCGGGATGAGCCGCCGGATGCCGCCCGAGGTGCCGGAATGGCCCAGTGACTCGGTCGTGATGTGTTCTTTCGGCGATGCCTCGCTGAACCATTCGACGGCGCAGGGGGCGCTGAACGCGGCTGGCTGGACCGCCTATCAGGGCACGCCGCTGCCGCTGCTGTTCGTGTGCGAGGACAACGGCATCGGCATCTCGGTCAAGACGCCGAAGAACTGGGTGAGCGACAGCCTTCGCGCGCGGGCAGGCGTGGAGTATTTTACCTGCAACGGGCTGGATATCGTCGATACCTTGCGTGCAGCGACACAGGCTGCCGACTGGGTGCGCAAGCGGCGCAAGCCTGCCGTGCTGCACATAACCTGCGTGCGGCTTTATGGCCATGCGGGCGCGGATGTCGAAGCGTCCTATCGCGCCAAGGACGAGATCGCCGCGCAAGAGGCGGATGATCCGCTGATCCACACCGCCGCGCGGCTGCTGGCCGAGGGGGTGGCGGATGCGGCAGACGTGCTGGGGATCTATACCGAGGTCTGGGAGAATGTGCAGGCGCAGGCCGCCCGCGCGGTGACCCGGCCCAAGCTGCAAACCGCATCTGACGTGGCGGCGGCCCTGATCCCGCCCGCGCGCGATGCGGCCCGCCTGAACGGCCCCACGCCTCAGGATCGCGCGGCGATGATGGGGCCATCGGACCTGCGCGCGCTGGACGAACCGCAGCCGATGAACAAGCTGCTGAACCTCGGGCTGGCGGATCTGATGCTGGCCACGCCGGGGCTGGTGATGGCGGGTGAGGATATCGGCCGCAAGGGCGGCGTCTATGGTATCACCAAGGGGTTGCAGGCGCGGTTCGGCCCGGGGCGGGTGATCGACTCGCTGCTGGACGAGCAATCGATACTGGGACTGGCCATCGGCATGGCGCAGCAGGGGTTTATCCCGATGCCGGAAATCCAGTTCCTGGCCTATCTGCACAATGCCGAGGATCAGCTGCGCGGCGAGGCGGCGACGCTGCCGTTCTTCAGCAACGGGCAGTATGACAACCCGATGGTGCTGCGCATCGCCGGGCTGGGCTATCAGAAGGGCTTTGGCGGGCATTTCCACAACGACAACTCGCTGGCCGTGTTGCGCGACATTCCGGGGATCGTGATCGGCTGCCCCAGCACGGGTGCGGATGCGGTGGCGATGCACCGTGCCGCCGTGCGCATGGCCCGCGAACAGCGGCGCGTGGTGGTGATGGTGGAACCCATCGCGCTCTATCCCATGCGCGATCTACATGGGGCAGGCGATGGCGGCTGGCTGACGCGCTATCCCGAGGCCGGTGTGGAAATCGCGCCCGGTGATCTGGGGGTGCACGGGGAGGGCACCGATCTGGCCATCGTGACCTATGGCAACGGGCATTACCTGTCGCGGCAGGCGCAGGCGCGGCTGGCAGATGACGGCATCGACGCCCGCGTGATCGACCTGCGCTGGCTGGCGCCGCTGGATGCGCGGGCGGTCATGGCTGCGGTGCAGGGCTGCGACCGGGTGCTGATCGTCGATGAATGCCGCCGCACCGGCAGCCAGTCCGAGGCGCTGATGGCGCTGATGGTCGAACAGGGCCGGCCGGACGCGCGCCGCCTCACGGCCGAGGATTGTTTCATCGCCACCGGCCCGGCCTTTGCGGCGACGCTGCCCTCGGCCGACGGGATCGTGGACGCGGCCAAGGGGTTGTGTGCATGAGCGGCAACCTGTGGGCGGCAAGCTGCGCCGAGGATGTGCCCTCGGTCTCGTTGAGCGGCGATCACAGCGCCGATCTGGTGATCATCGGCGGCGGCTTCACCGGCTGTGCTGCGGCGCTGGAGGCGGTGCAGGCAGGCGCAACGGTGATCGTGCTTGAGGCGCAGACCGTGGGCCACGGCGGATCGGGGCGCAATGTCGGGCTGGTCAATGCCGGGCTGTGGCTGCCGCCTGATCAGGTGGAACAGGTGATGGGGCAGGAGGCGGGCGCGCGGCTGAACGCAGCTTTGGCGGATGGGCCGAAACAGGTGTTCGATCTGGTCGAGCGGTTCGGTATCCAGTGCGAGGCCACGCGCACCGGCACGCTGCATTGCGCCCACGCGCCCAAGGGGATGGACGACCTGCGCGAACGCCACCGCCAACAGGCGGCGCGACATGCCCCGGTCAGCCTGCTGGAGGCCGATCCGGCCCGCGCCCGGCTGGGCAGCGAGCGCATTCATGGCGCGCTGCATGATGCGCGGGCGGGCACGGTGCAGCCGATGGGCTATGTCCGCGGTCTGGCGCGGGCGGCCGTGGGTCTGGGCGCGTTGGTGGCCGAAGGCGCGCCCGTGTCGGCGATCCTGCGCGACGGCGATGGGTGGCAGGTGGATTTCAAGGGTGGGCAGGTGCGCGCGGGCGCGCTGCTTCTGGCGACCAACGCCTATCACCAGCCTGCGAAAGGCGCCGATCTGCCGCCGCTGACGCCGGTGCATTTCTTTCAACTGGCCACGGCGCCGCTGTCGTCGAACGTGGCCGGGTCGATCCTGCCGCAGGGCGAGGGGGCGTGGGACACCGGGCTGGTGATGACATCCTATCGCAAGGATGCTGCCGGGCGTCTGATCCTGGGTGCGATGGGTAAACCCGACGCGGTGGGGCTGCACCGGGCCTGGGCACGGCGGGCGATGGCGCGGCTGTTTCCGCAGGTGGGCGATGTGGACCTGACGCATTTCTGGTCGGGGCGCATCGGGATGAGTGCCGACAAGATCCCCAAGGTGCTGCGGATCGCGCCCGGCGGGCTGGCGGTTTTCGGATACTCGGGCCGGGGCATTGCGCCCGGCACCGTGCTGGGCAGGGCCTGCGCGCGCGCCTTGCTGAGCGGGGATGAAAGCGACCTGCCGCTGGCCCCGGTGGACCGGCACGACGAAAGCTGGACGGCGCTGCGGGGGCTGTACTACGAGACCGGCGCGCGGGTGCTGCACGGGTTGGGCGCGCGGTTGTAGCGCTCAGGTGCCATCCGTGGCCGCGCTCAGCAGCAGTGCCAGCGCATGATCACGTGCGGCAATGCGCACGGCATCGCGGCCAAGCGCGCCGAACTCCACCGTTTCGCTGCGCGGCGGCTGCCCGGTGACGGCAAGACCGAAACACACGCGGCCCTCGGGCTTGTGCTCGGACCCGCCGGGGCCTGCGATGCCGGTGATCGACACGGCCACATCGGCGGCGGAATGGCGCAGCGCGCCTTCTGCCATTTCAAGCGCCACCTCTTCACTAACGGCACCGTGGGTGGTTAGCGTGTCGGCGCGCACGCCCAGCATCTGGGTCTTGGCGGCATTGGTGTAGGTGATGAACCCGCGCTCATACACGGCGGACGAGCCGGGGATATCGGTGATCGCCGCGCCCAGCATGCCGCCGGTGCAGGATTCGGCGGTGGCGATCATCCGCCCGCGCGCGCCAAAGGCGTCAAGGATCTGCTTGGGCAGGCTCATCCCATCATCCCGTGGAAGGCCCCTGCCGCGATCATCGTGGCGACACCGGCGAACAGCCCCGCCCAAAGGTCATCCAGCATCACCCCCGCCGCGTCGTGGCGACGGTCGGCGCGACCTACCAGCCAGGGCTTCCAGATGTCGAACAGGCGAAAGAACACGAAGGCCGCAACCCAGCCGGGGTATGGGAAATGCCAGTTGTCCAGCCCCATCAGCCAGAAGCCGAAGGAGGGAAACAGCAGCGCCAGCCACTGGCCCGCGACCTCGTCTATCACGATTTCCGACGGGTCCTGCCCGGGTTTGTCGGCCAGTTCGACCTCGCAGGCCCAGAAGCCCCAGCCGATGGCGGCCAGCGTGGCGGCGGCCAGCAGGGGGAAACTGCCGATGCCGTGGATCACCAGCCCCATGGCCACGGCCACGGCGGACCCCCATGTGCCGGGTGCCGGGCGCAGCAGACCTGCGCCAAAGAAGGTAGAGACGAGGCGCGAGACGGTCATGGTTTCACCAGGGTGGCTGTGGCGATGGCGGCGATGCCTTCCTCGCGCCCGGTGAACCCCAGACGCTCCGAGGTGGTGGCCTTGACCGACAGGCGGCTGGCATCAACTCCGGTGATCGCGGCCAGTTCGGCCTGCATCGCCGTGGCATGGGGGCCGATCTTGGGGCGTTCGCAAACCAGCGTGCAGTCGATATTGCCGATGGCGAACCCCAAGTCGCGGGCCATGCCCACCGCATGGCGCAAGAAGATATGGCTGGCGGCGCCTTTCCACTGCGGATCGCTGGGTGGAAAGTGCCGTCCGATGTCGCCCATCGCCAGCGCGCCATAGATCGCGTCGGTGATCGCGTGCAGGCCGACATCGGCGTCAGAATGGCCTTGCAGGGCGCGGTCATGCGGCACCTTGACCCCGCATAGCCAGACGTGATCGCCGGGGCCAAAGCGGTGCACGTCATAGCCGTTGCCAAGGCGGATATCGGGTGACGTCATGCTGCGTCCTTTCAGGATCGCGGCGGCGCGGGCGAAATCGCCCGGCTGCGTTATTTTCAGATTGTCCTCGGACCCGGGCGTGATGGCAACCCGCAGCCCGGCGTCGCGGGCGACCTGCACATCATCAGCAGCCCCGCCCGGATGCGCCAGATGTGCCGCCAGAATGGCGTCGAAGTGAAACCCCTGCGGTGTCTGCGCCCGGAACAGGCCGCTGCGGTCCTGCGTGCCGGTGACATGATCCGTGCCGCGCCACAGCGCATCGGTGACGGGCAGGCCGGGCGCGGCACCGGGGGCGTGATCCAGCGCATCAAGCACGGCGTCGATGACAGCGGCGCTGACACAGGCACGGGCGACATCGTGGATCAGCACGCGGGTCACGCCGCGCCCGGCCAGCGCCTGCAATCCCGCGCGGACCGAGGCATCGCGCGTGGCGCCGCCGGGCACCATGTCGGTGCCTGCGAGCACAAGCGCGGTGTCGTCGGGATGGATCACCATCAGCACATGGTCGATGCGCGGATGACCTGCAAACGCGGCCAGCGTCCAGTCCGCCACGCGGCGGCCTGCCACGACCTGCCACTGCTTGGGCAGGTCACCCCCGGCGCGGGTGCCGCGTCCGGCGGCGACGATCAGGGCGGCGGTTGTCATGGTTCGGTCACTCCTTGTCGCTTGAATAGGGGGTGAGGCGGGCAAGGGCAATCGGCCAGATCGCGCCGATAGATGTGCCTGTTTTTTATGCAGGACCACAGGACATGTGCAAAAGCTGGGCTGGTTTCATTGTTATATCCCGCATCGTAGGTTAGCTAAGGCCAAGTGCACAAGGTTTAGGCACATGACACTGACCCTGAATACCAAAGCCATAACGCCGCCGGTCCTGCTGGCGCCGCTTGCGGGAATCACCGACCTGCCGTTCCGCGATCTGGTGTCGCGTTTCGGTGCCGGGCTGGTGGTAAGCGAAATGATCGCCAGCCACGACATGGTCGCGGCCAAGCCATCCGCGCGCGACCGGGCCGAGCTGGGGTTCGGGGTGGCCAACACCTCGGTCCAGCTGGCCGGGCGCGATCCGCATTGGATGGCCGAGGCGGCGCGCATGGTCGCCGACAATGGCGCGCGGGTGATCGACATAAACATGGGTTGCCCCGCGAAAAAGGTGGTGGGCGGCCTGTCGGGCT
Source organism: Lacimonas salitolerans (assembly GCF_042677865.1). Lineage (NCBI taxonomy): Bacteria > Pseudomonadati > Pseudomonadota > Alphaproteobacteria > Rhodobacterales > Paracoccaceae > Lacimonas > Lacimonas salitolerans. The sequence continues at coordinate 14,780 of NZ_JBHUDD010000026.1, forward strand.
CGGCGTTGATGCGGGATCTGGATCACGCCCAGCGGATGATCGAGGCGGTGGTGGGCGCGGTCGATGTGCCGGTAACGCTGAAAACCCGGCTGGGCTGGGATGACGATTGCCTGAACGCCGCCGACCTGGCCCGGCGGGCCGAAGGGGCCGGCGTGGACATGCTGGTGATCCACGGGCGCACGCGCTGCCAGTTCTACAAGGGGCGGGCCGACTGGGCAGCCATTCGCGCCGTCAAGGAGGCGGTGACGATCCCGGTGGTGGCCAATGGCGATATCGTTGACGGGACGACCGCGGCGCGGGCCCTGGCGCTGTCGGGGGCGGCTGGAGTGATGGTCGGGCGCGGCGCGCAGGGGCGGCCCTGGATGCTGGCGCAGATCGCGCATGATCTTGGCCTGGGGCCGGCTCCGGATATTCCGCAAGACCAAGCGTTGATCGATCTGATTTCAGGGCATTACGAGGCGATGTTGATCTTTTACGGAAACGATCTGGGCCTGCGCATCGCGCGCAAGCACCTTGGCTGGTACATGGATGATCTGGGCACGCCGGCGCAGATGCGTCGCCGTATCCTGACCAGCCGCGACCCGGCCGAGGTGCTGCGCCTGCTGCCGGATGCGGCGGAACCCGCAAGGTGCGCCGCATGAGCCCGGCGATCGAGGCGGCGCTGTGGAATTCCCTGCCCGTGCCGGGAATTCTGGTGGACGGTCAGGACCTGATCGCCGATCTGAACCCGGCGGGAGAGGGCTTTTTCAATGCATCTGCCAAGGCGCTGATCGGTCAGCCGGTCTGGGACAGGCTGGCCATAGATGCGCCTTTGGAAGAGGCCTTTGCCCGCGCCCGCGCCGAGGGCACGCCGCTGTTCGTCAACGATGTCGATGTGGGCACCGGCGAACGGGCACCGTTGCAGTGCAATCTTCAGATCGCGCCGTTGCAGGGCTATCCGGGGCAGATGCTGTTCCTGATCGCGCCACGCGAACTGGCCGGGCGGATGACGCAAAGCCATTCGGTGAAATCGGCGGCGAAATCCGCCATCGGCATGGCCGAGATGCTGGCGCATGAGATCAAGAACCCGCTGGCGGGCATCACCGGGGCGGCGCAGTTGCTCAGCATGAGCTTGTCTGCCGAAGACCTTGAATTGACCGATCTTATCGTGTCCGAGACCCGGCGCATCGTGAAGCTGCTCGAGCAGGTCGAGCAATTCGGCAACCTGTCTGCCCCGCAACGCAAGGCCGTGAATATCCATGACGTGCTGGATCGTGCGCGCCGGTCGGCGCTGCTGGGGTTCGGTGCGCATATGAAGATCGTCGAGCAATACGATCCTTCGCTGCCGCTGGCCCATGCTGATCCCGACCAGTTGCTGCAGGTGGTGCTGAATCTGCTGAAAAACGCCTCCGAGGCGGCGGGCAAGGACGGCGGGACGATCACGCTGCACACGTTCTTTGAACATTCCTTCCGGCTGCGGCGCAGCGACGGGTCAGGCCATTCGCTGCCCCTGCAGATCGAGGTGATCGACGATGGTCCCGGTCTGCCCGAGGGGATTCGCAACGACATATTCGAGCCTTTCGTCTCGGGCCGGGAAAACGGCACCGGGCTGGGGCTGGCGCTGGTCAGCAAGATCGTTGGCGACCATGGCGGATGGATTTCGGTGAACTCGGTTCCGGGGCGGACGGTGTTCCGCATCTCGTTGCCGCGCGCGCCGCTGGATCAAGAGGAGAGTGATTGATGGACGGAACCGTACTTGTCGCAGATGACGACCGAACGATCCGCACGGTTCTGACGCAGGCGCTGACGCGGGCGGGCTGCAAGGTGCATGCCACAAGCTCGCTGACCACGCTGATGCGTTGGGTCGGCGAGGGCAAGGGCGATGTCGTGATCAGCGACGTGATGATGCCCGATGGCAACGGGCTGGAAATGCTGCCCAAGATCGCGCAGGACCGGCCCGGCCTGCCGGTGATCGTGATCTCGGCGCAGAATACCATCATGACGGCGATTCAGGCCGCCGAGGCCGAGGCCTATGATTACCTGCCCAAGCCGTTTGACCTGCCCGACCTGATGAAACGCACCGCCCGTGCGCTTGAGGCCCGGCGGCGGCATTCGCCGGCCCGCAGTCTTGAATCTCCGGCCGAGGCCGAGCGCCCCGACGATCTGCCGCTGGTGGGGCGCACGCCCGCGATGCAGACGCTGTACCGGCTGGTGGCGCGGGTGATGAACACCGACCTGCCGGTTCTGATCACCGGCGAATCCGGCACCGGCAAGTCGCTGATCGCCCGTGCCATTCACGATTTTTCCGACCGGCGGACCTTGCCGTTCATCACCGTCACCGCCAGCGACCTGTCGGATCTGGAAGGTCCGGCGCGGGTTCTGGCGCGGGTCAAGGGCGGCACGCTGCTGTTTGACGAACTGGTCGATCTGGATGCCGATGCGCAGGCGCGGATCGTGCGGATGATGGACACGCCCGGCGATCACGTGCCGCGCTTCATGGCGACCAGTCAGGCCAATCTGAACGCGGCGATGGATCAGGGCCGGGTGCGGCAGGATCTGTTCTATCGCATCGGTGGCGCGGCGCTGGATGTGCCCAGCCTGCGCGAACGTGTGGATGACATCCCGCTTTTGGCCGAGCATTTCATCGCCCGGGCCGAGCGTGAAACCGGCGTGGTGCGGCGCTTGTCCGCCGACGCGCTGGAACTGATGCGTGCGTACAGTTGGCCGGGCAACGTGCGGCAGTTGGAGAACGCGATCCGCCGCCTGGTGCTAACCAGCCGCACCGACGAGATCACCCGCAACGAGGTCGAGGCCGTGCTGGGGAGCCAGCCCGAGGTGGAACCTGTGCTGGGCGGCGTGGGCGAGACCGACAACCTGTCGGTCAGCATCGGCCGGCACCTGCGTCGCTATTTCGACCTGCATGGCAACATGTTGCCGCCGCCGGGCCTGTATGGCCGCATCCTGCGCGAGATGGAGGGGCCGCTGATCGAGATCGCGCTGGAGGCGACGGGCGGAAATCAGGCCAAATGCGCCGATCTGCTGGGCATCAACAGAAATACCCTGCGCAAGAAGATCACCGATCTGGATATTAACGTGACACGCCGCCGCAAATTGATGTAAAACCGCAACATATGCGTGGTATTCGGGCCGCAAGAGCCAGAGAAGCCACCATATGTCGTGGTTGAGCACCGTGAAGGTGCATCATTTCGAGGGGCATGCGTGACCACAAAAGCACGGCACACAGGCACGGCGTGGAACAGGTTTGTGCGGCTTCGGCGTCAGCGCCGGGTGCAGACGATGGTGACGCTGGGTCTGGTCCTTCTGGGGCCGGTGCTGGCCTTTGTCACGTTCATGGTGCTGGGGCCGCTGGATGGCGGGTCGTCCTCGCTGTCGCTGCGCCTGGTGCTGATGGCCGACCTGGTCTATGTGCTGCTGCTGGTGGCGCTTGTGGCGCAGCGGGTGCTGGCGCTGGTGGCGGCACGCCGCGCGCAATCCGAAGGATCACGCCTGCATCTGCGCCTGACCGGGGTTTTTGCGCTGATGGCGCTGCTGCCCACGGTGACGGTGGCGGTGTTTGCCACGCTGACGATCAACATCGGGCTGGAGACCTGGTTCTCCGAGCGTGTCCGGCAGGTGGTGGGGGCCTCGCTGGCCGCTGCGCAATCCTATGAGGAGGAAGAGCGGCGGGATCTGAGTGATGACGCCATGTTGCTGGCGCGGTTCATCACCGATCGTCAGCGTCTGACCGGCTTTACCTCGGATGGCGATATCCGCGTGGTCCTGACCGAAGGCCAGAGCCTGATCCAGCGCGGGCTGAAAGAGGCCTATGTGATCAACGGTGACGGCGATCTGCAGGCGCGCGGGCAGCGGTCTTACCTGTTCGATTTCGAGGAACCGACGGCGCAGGACATGCAGGCCGCACGGCGCGATGGCATCCACCTGATCCCCGACTGGCCGAATGACGAGTTCCGCGCGCTGGTGCCCTTGCCGGGTTTTGCCGACAGGTACCTTTATGTCTCGCGCACGGTGGATGGTGACCTGCTGACGCTGCTGGATGAGACGCAGGAAACCGCGCGGTTCTACCAGCAGCAGGAATCCGAACGCGGGCGGCAGTTGTTCGACTTTGCACTGCTGTATTTCGGCTTCGCGGTGCTGCTGATCCTGGCCGCCGTCTGGCTGGGCCTGTGGTTTGCCGAGCGGCTGTCGCGCCCGGTGGGGCGGCTGACCGGCGCCGCGCAGCGCGTGGGCGAGGGCGATCTGGACGTTCAGGTGGTCGAGGAGGACGGCGATGACGAGATCGCCATGCTGGGACGGTATTTCAACCAGATGACCCGCCAGTTGAAGGGGCAGCGCGAAACCCTGCTGGAAAACACCAAGGCGATCGAGCGGCGGCGGCGGCTGTTCGATTCCGTGCTGTCCTCGGTCACGTCCGGCGTTGTGGGCGTCGATGCCAAGGGGCGGGTGACATTCGTCAACCGCTCTGCCGAGCGGCTGCTGGACTGGCACGAAGAGCAGCAATCGCTGGCGCTGACCGTCGCGGTGCCCGAGTTCGGCCCGCTGTTCGAAAAGGTCCGGCACGGGCAGGTGGAAACCGCGCAGGAAGAGGTGCGGGTGACGCGCGCGGGGCGGTCGGAAAACCTGCTGGTGCGGGTCTCGACCCGGCGCAATGCCGATGGCAAGCGCGAGGGGTTCGTGGTGGCCTTTGACGACGTGACCAATCTGGTGGCGGCGCAGCGCATGGCGGCCTGGGGCGACGTGGCCCGGCGCATCGCGCATGAAATCAAGAACCCGCTCACTCCGATCCAGTTGTCGGCAGAGCGGATCAAGCGCAAGTTCGCCCGCCAACTTGAGGCCGAGCAGGCCGAGAGCCTGGACCAGTTGACCGAAGTCATCATACGGCAGACCAACGACTTGCGCCGGATCGTTGACGAGTTTTCGAAATTCGCGCGGATGCCCGAACCCGACCGCAAGCCCGAAAGCCTGACCGAGATCTTGCGCGGGGCAGTGCTGTTGCAACAGGCGGGGCAGCCGGACGTGACCATCAAGCTGGATCAGCCCGATGCCGTTTTTCAGGCTGAACTGGATGCCACGATGATCGGGCAGGCCCTGACCAACCTGATCAAGAACGCGGGCGAGGCGACGCAATCGCGGCAGGCCAGCGGCGCGCCCGAGGGCTATGCCCCCGAAATCCGCATCACCGCCGCGCAGGTCGATGGCATGGCCGAAATCCGCATCATGGACAACGGTATCGGCCTGCCGGCGGATCGCGAGCGCCTGTTCGAACCCTACGTGACTACAAGGGCCGAGGGCACGGGGCTGGGCTTGCCGATCGTGAAGAAGATCATCGAAGAGCATGGTGGCGTTCTGGTGCTGGATGATGCGCCGCCCTTTGACGACGACGGCCATGCCGGGGCGATGGCGGTCATCCGGCTGCCGTTGACCGAACCTGCGCTGGTCGAAAAGCAAGAAACCGTATGAGGATTGCATGAGCGATATTCTTATTGTCGATGACGAACGCGATATCCGCGAATTGATTTCAGACATCCTGCTGGACGAAGGGTATACCACCCGGCTGGCAGGCAATTCCGACGACGCGATGAAAGAGGTGGGCGCAGAGCAGCCCGCGCTGCTGATCCTTGATATCTGGCTGAAAGACAGCCGGATGGATGGGATCGACATCCTCAAGGCGGTCAAGCGCGACAACCCCGATGTGCCGATCATCATCATTTCAGGTCATGGCAACATCGAGATCGCGGTCGCGGCGATCAAGCAGGGGGCTTATGACTTCATCGAAAAACCGTTCAACATCGACCAGTTGCTGGTGGTGATCCGGCGCGCGATGGAAACCAGCCGGTTGCGGCGCGAAAACACCGCGCTGCGGCGCAAGGACAGCGGCAGCACCGAAATGGTCGGCAGCAGCCATGCCTTCAAGGCGTTGCTGGGGCAGTTGGACAAGGTGACCAAATCCAATGGCCGGGTGATGCTGACCGGGCCGGCGGGGTCGGGCAAGGAAATGGCCGCGCGATATGTCCATGCCAATTCCAACCGCGCCAGCGGCCCGTTCGTGACCGTGGGCTGCGCCAGCATCGACGCCGAACGGATGGAAGAGGTGCTGTTCGGTCGCGAAGGCCCCGAACGGGGGGTCGAGCCGGGGTTGCTGGAACAGGCCCATGGCGGCGTGATCTATTTCGACGAGGTGGCGGACATGCCGCTGGGCACGCAGTCCAAGATCCTGCGGGTGCTGGTGGATCAGCAGTTCACCCGCGTCGGCGGCACCGACAAGGTGCGTGTCGATATCCGGGTGATATCCTCGACCAACCGCGATCTTGCGGCGGCGATTGCGACGGGCACGTTCCGGCAGGAACTGTTTCACCGGCTGAACGTGGTCCCGATCGATGTGCCCGGGCTTGAGGACCGGCGCGAGGATATTCCTGAACTGGCCCGCCACTTCATCGCGACCTTCCACCAGACGCAGGGCCTGCCGGCGCGCGATCTGGCCGATGATGCGGTGGCGCTGATGCAGACGATGATCTGGCCGGGCAACGTGCGACAGTTGAAGAACCTGATCGAGCGGGTGCTGATCCTGGGCGATGGCACCGGGCCGATCGAGGCGCGCGAACTGCCCAGCGAAGAGGAAAAGGTGGTCGAAGAGGGGCGCGTCGTCATTTCGGGCACGCTGGCCACCATGCCCCTGCGCGAGGCGCGCGAGGCGTTCGAGCGCGAATACCTGCTGACCCAGATCAACCGCTTTGGCGGCAATATCAGCCGCACCGCCAATTTTGTCGGGATGGAGCGCAGCGCGCTGCACCGCAAGCTCAAAAGCCTCGGGGTGGTCACCACCAGCAAATCCGGCGCGCGCATCGCGCAGATGACCGACGAAGAGGAAGAGGAAGAGGCCGAGGGCTGACGCGCTTCAGCCGCCCTGATTGACGATCTGCCAGCTTCCGTCACGGTTGCGGATCACGCACGAGCTTTCGGTCAGGCGGGGCAGGGTGGTTGTGCGCCCCGCGGGAGCGGCGGACTTGATCTCGGCAGGGCAGGGCGGGATGCTGGCCGGGCTGTAGCCGCGCGCCCGCATGCACTGGCCGATCACCTGCTTGCGCAGGCCTTCGTTGGCGTCGAACACGATCACGTCGCCACCGCGCCTTTCATAGAACACCGTGCAATTGCCGTCCTTGTCACAAATCCGGCGTGGCACGATGGTCACCGGCGTCACGCGGGTCCGGGTGTTCACCGGCACGTCGCGGGCGGCCTGCGTGCGGCAGGTCAGCAACTGGTCATCGGCCTGTGTCACCGGCACACCGGGCTTGTGCCATATCTCCAGCGGGGCGCAGGCGGCCAGACTCAGCGCAAGGCACATGATCAGGGGGCGGGGCATCTGGGGTTCTCCTGTCTTGCGGGGCACTGTGCCCCAAGCGCGGGGGCAATGACAATTCAATTGACCGTCGCAGGTGCATCTGCCATCCAACCGCCCTGAGACATGGGGACATAGATGCCATGAAGGTCATCATCTGCGGGGCAGGCCAGGTCGGCTGGCAGATTGCGCGCCACCTGTCAGGCGAACGCAACGACGTGACGGTCGTGGACAGCAACGCCGACCTGATCCGCCGCGCCACCGACGCGCTGGACGTGCAGGGGATCGCGGGCTTTGCCAGCTATCCCGATGTGCTGGAGCGGGCGGGCGCGCGCGATGCCGACATGGTCATCGCCGCCACCCATTCCGACGAGGTGAACATGGTCACCTGCCAGGTGGCCCATTCGGTGTTTTCCGTCCCGCGCAAGATCGCACGGCTGCGCGCGCAATCCTATCTGACGGCAATCTATTCCGATCTCTACCGCCGCGATCACCTGCCCATCGATGTTGTCATCAGTCCCGAGCGCGAGGTGGCCGAGGCCGCGTTGCAGCGCCTTGGATCGCCTTCGGCCTTTGACACTGAAGTATTCCATGACGGCAAGGCGCAGCTTCTGGGCATCACGATCGAGGATGCCTGCCCGGTGGTCAACACACCGTTGCGGCAGTTGTCCGACCTGTTTTCCACCCTGCGCGCCATCGTTGTCGGCGTGCGGCGACAGGGCACGCTGTTTGCGCCCGAACCGGGCGATCAGCTTTTCGTCGGTGACGATTGCTATGTTGTGGTGGCCAACGAGGACGTGGCGCGCACGCTGGAGATCTTTGGCAAGACCACCAAGAAACAGGAACGCATCGTCGTGATCGGGGGCGGCAATGTCGGTCTGGCCGTCGCCACCCGCCTGGAAGAGCGCGCCGAGCGTCTGCGCGTCAAGATGATCGAAAAGAACCGTCATGTGGCTGAACATGCCGCCGATATTCTGGAACGGACCATCGTGCTGCACGGCGACGGGATGGACAGCGTTCTGCTGAAAGAGGCCAATATCGACCGCGCCGATGCGGTGCTGTGCGTGACCGATGACGACAAGACAAACATGCTGGCGGCCGTGCGCGCCAAGGCCGAAGGCTGCCGCATGGCCATCGTGTTGATCAACGATCCCACGATGGTGCCGCTGATGACGCCGCTTGGGATCGACGCCTATATCAATCCGCGCGCCAGCACCGTCAGCTCGATCCTGCGGCATATCCGCCATGGGCGGGTGCGCGGCGTCTATTCCATCGGCGATGCCGAGGCCGAGGTGATCGAGGCCGAAGTGCTGTCGACATCGCCCATCTCGGGCAAGAAGATCACCGATATCGATTTCCCCGAGGGCGTGCTGATCGGGATGGTGCAGAAGGGTGCAAAGCTGGTGCGTCCCACCGGCAGCCTGCGGATCGATGAAGGCGACGTGATCACCATATTCTCACTGGCCAGCGACGTGCCCGAGGTCGAGCGCCTGTTGCAGGTCTCGATCGACTTTTTCTGACCGATGCGCGCGCGGATCGCAGAACAGCCCCTGTTCCTGCTGATGATGGGGATCAGTGCGCTGGCGATGTATCTGCCCGCGCTGCACGCCCTGTACCTCGACAACGAACGCGAAGCGCGTGCGTTTTTCTACCCCGGCACCCTGCTGCTGCTGCTGACGGTGCTGATCGCGATTGCCCGGGCAGGTCGCCAGAGCAAGCAGCGCAGCGAGATGTGGAACCTTGCCGCCCTGTTCGCGGGCTTTACCGTCCTGCCGCTGATGCTGGCCGTCCCGTTCTACGAGGCGCTGCGCACCACCACCTTTCTGAATGCCTATTACGAGATGGTGTCGAGCCTGACCACCACCGGCGCCACGCTGTTTGCCCCTGAACGGCTGTCGCCCTCGTTGCATTTCTGGCGTGCGCTGGTGGGGTGGCTGGGCGGTTTGCTGATGTGGGTGGCGGCCGCGGCGGTGATGGCCCCGCTAAGCCTGGGCGGCTTCGAGGTGACCGCCAGCGGCGAGCCGGGCCAGACCGATACCGGCGGGGCCTGGGGCGAGGTCGATCCCCAGACACGCATCCTGCGCGTCGCGTCGCATCTGACGCCGGTTTATGCCGGGCTGACGCTGGCGCTGTGGGTGATGCTGCTGATGGGCGGAGATGTGCCGCTGGTGGCGATCAGCCACGCGATGTCGGTCATGGCGACCAGCGGCATTTCCCCGGTTGGCGGGGTCGAGGGCGCGTCCTCGGGGCTGGGTGGCGAGATGGTGATGGCGCTGTTCATGCTGTTTGCCCTGTCGCGCGTCACCTTTTCGGGCGACACGCTGGTGGGCGCCAAGGTCAGCGTGCTGAAGGATTCCGAGTTCCGCCTGGGGCTGGTTCTGGCCCTGTCGATCCCGCTGGTGCTGTTCCTGCGCCATTGGAGCGGGGCCTACGAGTTCGACGAGATCGACAACCTGACCAGCGCGCTCAGCGCATTGTGGGGCGGCGTTTTCACGGTGCTGTCGATGCTGACCACCACCGGGTTTGCCAGCAGCGACTGGGCGGCGGCACAGAACTGGTCCGGCCTGCAGACGCCGGGGTTGATCCTGCTGGGTGTGGCGATGATCGGCGGCGGCGTGGCCACCACGGCGGGCGGGGTCAAGCTGCTGCGGGTCTGGGCGCTGTACCTGCAAGGCCTGCGCGAGATGGAGCGGCTGGTGCATCCGTCCTCGGTCGGGCGCTCGGGGGCGGGCAGTCGGCGGTTGCGCAGGCAGGGGGCCTATATCGCGTGGATATTCTTCATGCTGTTTGCCATCACGGTCACGCTGTTCACGTTGATCATGGCGTGGATCGTCGAGGATGTGCAGCAGGCGCTGGTGCTGACCATCGCGGCCTTGTCGACCACCGGGCCGCTGGTGACGCTGGCCAGCGAAACGCCGATCACGCTGGTGGACCTGAGCATGGCAGGCAAGCTGGTGATGTGCGCGGGCATGGTGCTGGGACGGTTGGAAACGCTGGCCTTCATCGCGCTGCTGACCAGCGATCTGTGGCGGCGCTGACGCGGTTTTGTGGCGACCGTGCAACGGTTTGAAGTTGGGGCTGGAAACTCGCGCAGGCACGATACATAGTGTCCCCGGAACAGGGAAAAGATGCCGGTCCGCGGCATCGGCAAGAACAAAGGTCTTTATTGATGGCTTCCGACAAACAAAACCTGCAGGACGCATTCCTGAATCACACGCGGAAGACCAAGATTCCCGTGACGATCTTTCTGATCAACGGCGTGAAATTGCAGGGCGTGATCACCTGGTTCGACAATTTCTGCGTTCTGTTGCGCCGCGACGGCCAGTCGCAGCTTGTCTACAAGCATGCGATCTCGACGATCATGCCGTCGCAGCCGATCAACCTGTATGACGGTGACGACTCCAATTGAGGGAGCATGATACCCAGCCGACCCGCGCATGGGTGCTTCATCCCGATCTGAAATCCGAACGATTCCGGCGTGATGGGCACCTGGCCCTGGCCGAGGCCGTGGCCCTTGCCGAGGCGCTGCCCGATATCGAGGTGGTGGGCCAGACCAATGTGCCGCTGCAACGCCCGATGGCCGGGCTGCTGTTCGGCAAGGGCAAGATCGAAGAGCTGAAGGCGCTGTTCGAGGCGCAGGAGGTCGAGCTGGTGTTGGTCGATGGCCCGGTCACGCCCATTCAGCAGCGCAATCTGGAAAAGGCCTGGGGCGTCAAGCTGCTGGATCGCACCGGGCTGATCCTCGAGATTTTCAGCGACCGTGCCGCCACCCGCGAAGGCGTGTTGCAGGTCGAAATGGCGCATCTGTCCTATCAGCGCACCCGGCTGGTGCGGGCCTGGACCCACCTGGAACGCCAGCGCGGCGGGCTGGGCTTTGTCGGCGGCCCTGGCGAGACGCAGATCGAGGCGGACCGCCGCGCCATCGACGACCAGCTTGTGCGCCTGCGCCGACAGCTCGACAAGGTGGTGCGCACCCGCGACCTGCACCGCAAGGCGCGGGCCAAGGTGCCCTATCCCGTCGTGGCGCTGGTGGGCTATACCAACGCGGGCAAATCGACGCTGTTCAACCGGCTGACCGGGGCCGAGGTTCTGGTCAAGGACATGCTGTTTGCCACGCTGGACCCCACCATGCGCGCGGTCAAGCTGCCCGAGGGCGGGCCGGATGTGATCCTGTCCGACACCGTTGGGTTCATCAGCGATCTGCCGACCGAACTGGTGGCCGCCTTCCGCGCCACGCTGGAAGAGGTGCTGGCTGCCGATCTGATCGTGCATGTGCGCGACATCAGCCACCCCGAAACCGAGGATCAGGCCAAGGACGTGGCCGACATTCTGGCGTCGCTGGGTGTGGCGCAGGGCGTGCCGCTGATCGAGTTGTGGAACAAGATCGACACGCTGCCCCCTGCGCAGGCCGAGGCGCTGGAGACGGCGGCGGCGCGCAAGGACGGTGTCTTTGCCATATCGGCCCTGACCGGCGCGGGGCTGCCCGCGTTTCTGGACGCGGTGGCGCGGCAACTGGATGAGGTGCGCCACGAAACCCGCCTGCACCTGCCCTTTGCCGAGGCCCGCAAGCGCGCCTGGCTGCATGAACAGGAAGTCGTCGAGCACGAGGACCAGGTCGAAGACGGGTTCGACCTGCTGCTGCGCTGGACCGACCGCCAGGAAAAGCGTTTTCGCGAAATGTGACCACCGGAGGACCACATGGAACTGACCGATAAATCCGCGCTGGAGCTGTCCAGCCTGCTGGAAACCCGCCAGATCAGCGCGGTTGAGCTGATGCAGGCGACGCTGGACCGCATCGCGGCGGTCAATGGCACGGTCAATGCGGTGGTGTCGCTGGGCGATGCGGATGACCTGCTGACAGCGGCGCGGGTGGCCGATGACGCGCCGCGCAAGGGCTGGCTGCATGGCATTCCGATGGCGATCAAGGACATGGCGAATGTGGCAGGGTTTCCCACCTCGATGGGGTCGCCTGTGATGCCCACGGAACCGGCGAAGACAGACGATCTTATGGTGGGCCGATTGCGCGCGGCGGGGGCCGTGTTCATCGGCAAGACGAACACGCCCGAAATGGGGCTTGGCAGCCACACGTTCAATTCCGTGCATGGCACGACGCTCAACCCCTATGATCACAGCCGCAGCGCGGGCGGGTCGTCGGGTGGTGCTGCGGCGGCGCTGGCCTGCCGCATGGTCTCGGTGGCCGATGGATCGGACGTGATGGGCAGTCTGCGCAACCCGGCTGCCTGGAACAACGTCTATGGCATGCGCCCAAGCTGGGGCCGGGTGCCAAGCGAGCCCAAGACAGAGATGTTTCTGCACCCGGTCGGCACATCCGGCCCGATGGCGCGCGATCCACGCGATCTGGCCGCGCTGCTTGAGGTGCAGGCCGGACCCGACCCGCGCCAGCCCTTTGGTCTGCCTGCCGAAAGCTACCTTGATCGTATCGCCGCCAACATCAAGGGGCGCCGCATCGGCTGGCTGGGTGACTGGGGCGGGGCCTATCAGATGGAGCCGGGCATACTGGAGCTGACCGAGGCCGCGCTGCGCGTGTTCGAGGATCTGGGCGCGATTGTGGAACCTGTTGCCCCACCGATCGAGGCCGCGCAGCTCTGGGATTCGTGGCTGTGCCTGCGCGCCTTAGCCAATGCCGGACGTCTGGACCCGTTGTATCAGAACCCCACCACCCGCGCGCGGCTCAAGCCCGACGCGGTGTGGGAGATCGAGACCGGTCGCGCCCTTGGCGCCATCGAGATCCAGCGCCTGTCGCTGATCCGGTCGGACTGGTATCTCCGGGCGGCGGCGTTGTTCGATACCTATGACGCGCTGGTGCTGCCCTCGACCCAGGTCTGGCCCTTCCCGGCAGAGTGGGAGCGCCCGCACGAGATCAACGGCACGCCGATGGATACCTATCATCGCTGGATGGAGGTCGTGGTGCCGGTCAGCCTGATCGGCCTGCCTTGCGTCAACCTGCCCGTCGGGTTCGGGGCCAACGGCCTGCCGGGCGGTGCGCAACTGTTCGGGCGGCACGGCGACGATCTGGGCCTTTTGCAATTGTCGCAGGCCTATCATCAGGCGACCGACTGGCCCGGGAAACACGCGCCCGTCGTGTCATAGGGGTTGATCCGGCGGCAATTTGTCGCTCTCCTGTCCGAAAACCGGTTTTCGGGGGGAGCAATGAAAGAGCAGCCACAACTGGGTGTGCCGCCGCTGGGTCAGGTCACATTCGCCATGCTGGGAACGGCGCTGCGTCGCGGCGTCGCCGATCTGCGCCGCGCGCCATTTTACGGGTTCGTGTTCGCGCTTGTCTACGTGCTGGTCGGGCTGATCTTTGCCGCCATCACCCTTGCCACTGGCAAAAGCTACTGGCTGGTGTTTGCCGCCGTCGGCTTTCCGCTGGTCGGCCCCTTTGCCGCCGTCGGTCTGTACGAGGTCAGCCGCCGGTTGCAGCGCGGGCAGGCGCTGGACACGCTTCAGATCTTTGGCGTGATCCTGAGCCAGTCAAAGCGCCAGCTGCCGTCGATCTGCGCCATCGTGCTGTTCTTTTTCCTGGTCTGGTTCTTCATCGCCCACATGATCTTTGCGCTGTTCATGGGGTTCTCGACCATGACGAACGTGTCCAGTTCCTACGAGGTCTATCTGACCACCGAGGGTCTGACGATGCTGGGCGTCGGCACGGTCGTGGGGGCGGGGTTTGCCCTGCTGCTGTATATGATCACGGTGATCTCGCTGCCGCTGCTGCTGGACCGCGAGGTGGATTTCGTGACCGCCATGATCACCAGCTTCCAGACCGTGCTGGCCAACCCGGTGCCGCTGCTGATCTGGGGCGTGTTCATCGCGGTAATCACCTTTGTCGCGCTGCTGCCGTGGTTTTTGGGGCTGTTCGTGGTGCTGCCGGTTCTGGGCCATGCCACATGGCACCTGTACGATCAGATCGTCGCGGCAGGGGCGCAGGAGCACGAGGCCGCGCAACCGGCTTGACGGCGGCGACCCGCTCCCTCAGGCGAAGCAGAGGGCTGACCGTCAGAGCGATCAGAGCGGGCGGATCTTCAGGTTGGTGATGCGGTTGCCGTCGCGGCCCGTCACCTCGAACCGGAAACCGTGGAACGAGAACACCTGACCCACGTCGGGGATCATCTGCGCCTCGTGGATCACCAGACCGGCGACGGTATTGGCCTCTTCGTCGGGCAGGTTCCAGTCGGTGGCGCGATTGAGGTCGCGCAGGGTCATCGCGCCGTCGATGACGAAATTGTTGTCCTTGCCCTTCTGGATCGGATGCTCGGCATCGGGGTCGAACTCGTCGGTGATCTCGCCCACGATCTCTTCGAGGATATCTTCCAGCGTGATCAGACCTTCGATGCTGCCATACTCATCCACCACCAGCGCGAAATGCGTGCGACGGCGCAGGAACTGGCGCATCTGATCGTCCAGCGTGGTGGTGTCGGGCACGAAATACGGCTCCATCGCCACGTCGAGAATATCGAAATCCGCCAGCCCCTTGGCGGACGCGTCCGGGCCGAACATCAGCTTGTGCATCGCGCGCAGCAGGTCCTTGGCATGGACGACGCCAACGATATTGTCGGGATCGTCCTTGAACACCGGCAGGCGGGTGTGCGGGCTGTTGAGGCATTGTTGCAGCAATTCCTCGGGGTCCAGCCCGGCATCCAGCATCTCGATCTGGCTGCGATGCAGCATGATTTCCTCGACCGCGCGTTCGCCAAGGTCCAGCGCGCCCAGGATGCGGTCGCGGTCTTCCTTTTCGACCACGCCTTCGGAATGGCCCAGATAAAGCGCGCCTGCGATCTCTTCTCGGACGGCGAGGATATGGCTGTCTGGGTCGGTCTGGACGCCGAAGATCCGCAGGATTCCGCGGACGAAATAGCGCACGGCGCCGACGACGGGGGAGAAGACGGTGACCACGACCTTTATCACCGGGGCGACCAGCGAGGCGGCGCTTTCGGCGTTGGTGATGGCGTAGGTCTTGGGCAGCACCTCGGCGAAAACCAGCACCAGAAGGGTCATCACGAGGGTCGCCAGCGCCACGCCGGATTCGCCGAACACCCGGGTGAACAGCGCCGTGGCCAGGGACGCGGCCAGGATGTTGACCATGTTGTTGCCCAAGAGGACCGACCCGATAAGCCGTTCATTATCCTCGGTAATCTGCAACGCAAGCTGCGCGCCCTTGGAGCCCTTGTCGGCCTGTGCGCGCAGTTTTCCGCGGCTGGCGGCGGTCAGGGCGGTCTCTGATCCCGAGAAGAATCCGGAGAGAACCAGCAGGAACAGGATCGAGCCGGTGGTGATCCAGAATGTGGCGTCGAACATGGGGGCAGGGGCCTTTGGGGTTGGGAAATATCCCCGTGGTTATGCTGTCTGCGGCCCGCCGGATCAAGGGGCAGGCGCGCCGGGGCAGGGGCAACGGGGACGGAAAACGGCCATGCACGGCGCATGCACATCCCATGCACATGGTATGCGAGGGGTGGTGGAGAACTTTGATGCCCGAGACAACATTCCCCTTTAGGATAATGAGAAACAGTTCGAAACAATTTACACGGGCATCTTGATCACCGCGCTGGTTCGCGACAATAGTGAGTGGTAACCTTGTGACACTTGAGAAGGATGCTGTCATGGATGCTAAAGAAGATGCCCAACCGAGATCGTTTGAAGAGGCACTTGACCTGGTTCAAAGTTCACCGACGCTTCGGAAAATCAAGGCTCATATTGATAACTCGAACCTATCTGCTGATCTGAAAGCAATCCTTTATGATGTAGCCAAGATTTCTGTAAAAATTGGCGAAACAGTAGTGGCTTTGGGGCGACGAGTTTTCGTTATTGCATCAGCTTTGGTCGAGAAGTTTCCGAACCTCACAATTGGAACGCTGGTTGGGCTAGTTGTCGCGACTGTCGTAGGTGGTACAGTTGGAGCTATTCCTATCCTGGGAGCTACACTCGCGGCGATTCTGTCGAAGTTGATAGTAATTCTGGGAGTTGGTAAGGGATTTATCGACGACCTTCGCAACAATGCTGCAAAAGCTGAAATGGATCGCGTCGCACAGCAATTTGATGTGTTGGGTCTGGGGATGGCAAGGCCGTGACAATCGAAACAGATAGGAAGGACATTCAGAGCTTTGAGAGCGTTGAATCAGTTCTTGCGAATAACGAGCGTTTCAAAGTGAAGCTCGGTATCGGAAGTAATGCTTACACGTCCCTTAGAACAAGCAAACTGGTCGGGCAGCTTTGGGACATGGGAGGCGCAGCGGGAACCGGGGCGGGACTTGCAGCATCTGGAACAGTCGCATCAACGTTTTTTGGGAGTTTCTGGACGACTGTAGGGCTTGCGACGGCTGCCACACCTGTTGGATGGATAGTCGGCGCTGCGGTGGTGTCAGGCGGAGCCTACTACGGCGTGGCACGTCTTTTCAAATCCTACTCAAGTAGTCGGGTAGATGAAATTCCGAAGTTCCTCAACTCAGGCTTGGATGTCTTGGCGACGGCAACACTGGACTTGATTGGTGGACTGGCACTTAAGGTTGCTGCTATCGATGGCAAGATTGATGAGCAGGAGCGGATTGCGATTAAAGAATATTGGTCCCTTCGCGATTTGTGTGGGTTAAGGCGCACTGGCCTGTTCAGGGTCGCACCAGATGTTGTTGTCACGACGTGA